>JALZDU010000363.1 GCA_030862405.1 Actinomycetota bacterium
GCGTGGCTCCAGCCCGGAATGTCGCCGTATTACGGCAGCCTGCGGTTGCTTCGGGCGCGGAACTTCGCCGAGTTCCAGGGTTCGATGCGAAGCTGGGGGGCGCCGACCCTGAACCAGGTGTACGCCGATACGCGAGGCAATATCGGCTGGGTGTCCGGTGGTCTCGCGCCCAGGAGGCAGGGTTACGACGGCCTGCTCCCGGTACCGGGTGACGGGCGTTATGACTGGACCGGTTTCTACGATGGTGACGACCTGCCGCGTACTTATAACCCGCCCCAGGGATTCATCGCCACAGCCAACCAGCTGAACCTACCGCCGGATTTCCCGTACCGGGAGAGAAAGATCGGCTTCGAGTGGGCGAACCCGGCCAGGTTCACCAGGATCACCAACGTGCTGTCGGCCAATCCCGGGTCGTCGGTCGCGGACTCCGCCCAGTTGCAGAACGACCAGCTTTCACTCCCGGCGCAGCGGATCGTCGCACTGCTCAAGAACTTGCCCGTGCCGGAGATGCTGCGGACCTGGGACGGCGTCGAAAGCGTCGACTCCGGCCCTGCCGCGCTGTTCGAGGTATGGAGCAAGCAGCACCTGGGACCCGCGTTCGTCAAGGCGGTGTTGCCGGCCGCCGCGGCGCGCCTTGTCGGCCAGCCGGACCCAGCGGTACTCCTCGACGCACTGGAACACCCCGAGGCATGGTTCGGCACCGATGCGGTGGCCAAGCGCGATCGGCTGCTCACCACGACACTGGACACGGCCTTCCCGGACGTGGCCACCCTGCTGGGGCCGGATCCGGCCACCTGGACATGGGGCGACCTGCAATATTCACTGTTCGAGCATCCGCTTTCACCCGTAGTCGACGAGGCGACTCGAGCACGACTGAACGTCGGACCGTTTCCGCGCGGCGGTTCCGAGCTCACGGTCAACGCGTCTTCGTTCCAGAACAACGACTTCCGTCATATCAGCGGGCCGTCCTTCCGGATGGTGCTGGACGTGGGCAACTGGGACCACTCCCTCGCGGTCAACACACCCGGCCAGTCGGGTGTCCCGGATAACCCGCACTACCGTGACCTCGCTGACCAGTGGCGCTCCGGCGCCTACTTTCCCCTTCTGTATAGCCGTTCGGAGGTTGAGCGGAATGCCGAGAGGCGGATCGTCCTGTTACCGGAGTGACGGCCACCCATAATCTCCGAGGGAATCTACGGGCAGTCCTGTTGCTGCGTCCTCCCTCGAGAAGCTTCACGTTGGTCAGGTCCTGGCGTTTCTGAGGAGAGCGCGCAAGATGGTGGTGTGGAGCAACGTGAAGCAGTCGGCCGGCGGTACGGCGAGCACCTGAGCGACCACGACCTGCTCACGCTCGCCGGGGACCGGGCCGCGCAGGTGCCGATGCTGCGACGCCAACCTGCCCTGATTCTTGACCTGCTGGACCGCCCCGCCGTGGCCGATACCGTTCTCGCGGCGCGCCGCGATACGCGGGGACAGTTCAGTTACATCTCACCTTTTCTGGTGTTCGCCGCGGCGGTGCACCGGACGAGCAACGCACTCGTCGGTAGGTCCTATGTCACCGACCGCACCGGTCCCCGCTCCCGGTTGCCAATCTTCGACGGGCCGGTCCTGGCTGCCTTCGCCGCTGAACCGCAGCACCGCCTGTTTCTGGCCGAACTGCTCGCGTCATATGCCCGGCTGGCGTCGGGAGTCGTGTGGCGGCGCGGCGAGCGCGGCTGGCGGCACCAGCGCTGGGACGAGCTTGACCTGGTGCGCCTGGCCGCCCTGCGCGAGGCGTTGCCCGCCGATGAGCAGCCGGGAGTCTGGCGACGCATCGGCGATGGCGCCCTGTTCCTGGCCGGTGTGTTTCCCGAGTACGCCGAGCGGTCGCTGGGCCTGGTCGAGATCGCCCGGCTGCACCGCGCCACTGGCCTGCGGCTATCCACCGCTGAGGGTCCGGTATCAGAACTACTCGAAGAGCTGGCGGGCCGTGCCTACCAGCGGGTCGGTGCCAGCGTGCCGGGTGCCGTCGTGGAGTCGCCGCGATCGGCCCGACGAGTGCTCACGCTCGTCGCGGACCGCTACCTGTTCCCGGTCGCTGCTGACTAGCTGCGCTGGCGTCGCACCCACGTCGGCTGGGTTGGTGATGCCCTGAACAACGCCCTGGCCAAACCGAGAGCGGTCTGTTCGGGACCGAACTGATCCACTACGGTCAACACGCAGCACTCACCGACGCTGGAGTCTCAATAACCTGAGTCTCCGGACTCGCCGGGATCATTCACTTTGTGTGACCGGCCGCCCGCCTGTCGTTCACCTACCCGATGGACCGCGCTTCGGGTCAAGCACACTTGTACACCATGGACGACTCTGAGCTCCACCAGCTCGTGATTGGCCTCGCCGCGCAAATCTATTTCGCAAACCGTGACGGCAAAGATCCTTACGACCCGGAGGTCTCCGCAGGGTTATCGACGTTGGTCGAAGATCTGGCCGCACAAGAGCTGGAGTGGTCTGTGGAGCTTCCGCGGACTCCGCAGGCCCTCCAGGCTGTGATTACCGAATGTATGGAGAACGCAGCTGCTCAGGTGGGTCGCAGAGCCTACAGTGCTCTCAGCTACATGATCAGCTTGTTCTGTGACCTTGCCCTGTACGCTGAACAAACGTCCCCAGAGATCGACGTCCCAGAATTCCTCCGCCGGGCTGGGCTTCGCGCTGCCTCGGGTGAGTAACAGAAGGTGCGGTGTTGGCCTGAATGCGTCAGGACAGCGTTCGGGTCGTGGTCAGCGCCGCTGAGCGATCTTCAGCTGGTTGGCAATGGTGAGGCAAACATGGCGATATCATTAGAATTCGTGTCACCCGTACCCGGTCGCGGCGTCGGTCGGTGCCCGCCGGCGTGCTCTCCCGTGTCGGCTGCTACGGGTTACGCAGCAGGGACCTGAACTTCAACCCTAGCCAGGGTTTGCGACCCCAGGCTATGAGTTGACCCTTGGCGATCGCGTTCCACTGGCTCTGGCGGTCCCAGAACACCATGAAGAACGCTACGGGATCGGCCAAGATATGGCAGTCGACCCGCCGAGCAGACGGCTCTTCGACCCTGAGCGACCCATCGTCGAAAACAAAATTGATCCGACCGGTATTCCTCCACTCGCTTCTCGATGCGGTCGGCCAGCACAGCCAGATCGCGCTCGGCGTCGGATAGTCCCCCCGTGCCTGGTCGGCTGCCACTCGGCGACCGGCCCCAGCGCTCGGTAGAGCCCGGCCGCCTCGGCGCGCCGCCCGGTTGAGATCAGCACAACAGCCGGTGCGAGCGAGTAAAGGACGCCGAAGGCCGGGCAGAACTCTCGGGCGCCGACTGGTCCATCGAGACCATAGGCCGTCGCCGCGCCGCTTGCCTCATGACCGATGTGGTGGCCCGTCATCGCCAACACGGCGTCCCGGACCCACGCCGAGAGCGGGATCAGCTCAGTGAAGCCTTCGTTGCCGAGCCGGATGGCGTCGGCGAAGCGTGCCTGCGCCTGGGCGTGCGTTGCCCGGCAGCGGAGCAGGTGCCAACGCGCGACCGGCCCGCCCAGCTCGCCAACGCACCAGGCCAGAGGATCGAGCTCCCGGCCGACGCCGGCGAGGTCGCCGCGCTGGAGCATCACGTCGATGCGCCAGAGGTGGGCCCACATCTGGGTCTCGGGGTCCGAGGCTTCCCGGCCGATCTCCAGCAGCTGCGCGGCGAGGCCGAACCGTTCGTCGGTCCCTTCTGGATCGGAGCGCACAAGCTGGCGGGCTCGTAAGCTGGCCACCACTGCGGCCCGATCGTCGCACTGGTTCGCCACGGCCAGCGCCTGCTCGCTGGCCCGCGCGGCGGCATCGACATCATCAAGGTAGATGCATGCACGCGCCAGGCCCGCTGCCACCCGGGCACGCAGCGAGACGGCCTCCGGAGCTAGCCACCGCAGGACCTCCTCGCACAGCAGCCTGACCAGCCGATCGGCCTCTGCGCCATCACCACCGTCCAAGATCAGGGCAGCTTCGGCGATGAGATCGGGCCGGGTTATCGAACGCGCGAGATCGGCCGCACTCCGGCAGGTGTGCAGCCGGCCTGGGTGATTCCCAGACAGGCTCTGTGCGGCGCCGAGCGCGAGCAGCAGCTGGCAGCGGTTGAGATCGTCGAGCTCGCCGCCGCCGACGTCGAGCGCGAGCCGGTAGAGCCGGGCGCCCTCCTCGTAGGCCACCCGGCTCACCGCCTCACCCGCGGCCCGCCGGATCCAACCGGTAGCGCGGCCCCGCTCGCCAAGCACGGCCGCGGACGCCCAGTGCCGGGCGAGATCCGACAGATGCGGCTCAAGATGACCGGCGTACAGGTCCTCTACGGCCTCGGCCGCCGACCGGTGCAGCTGTACCCGCTCGGCTGTGCCCAAGCCGGCCTCGATCGCGTCCCGAATCAACACGTGCACGAATCTGTGCTGGCCGGGACTCGGGGAAAGCTCGACCAGTCCGGCGGCCGCTGCCTCGTCGAGCTGGCCCAGGCAGCCGAGCACGGGCTCGCCCACCATCCGGGCAGCCACCTCGACGGAGAATTCCCGGCCAATGATCGACGCCGCGCGCAGCAGCCACACAGACTTCGGCGGGAGCCGTTCCAGCCGTTCGTTGATCGTCTGCAGCACGGTCGGCGGGACTGGAACCGCCGACGCGGCCGGGCCTGCATCGGCCAACGCCCAACCCATCTCACCGACGAAGAAGGGGTTGCCACCCGTGACCGCGTGCACCCGCTGGATCTGCGCCGGCGTGACGGCGCGCCCAACGAGCGCCGCGAGCTGCTTGCCGACGGCCAGAGCGGCCAAGCCGCGGAGGTCGATCCGCCGGGTGATCGGTTCCCGAGCAAGCCCCGTGACGAGGACGTCGTGCACATGTTCGGTGTCCCGGTGGTTCACCATCACCAGCAGCCGCTGGCGAGCCAGTGTGCGGACGACGTGGTGCAGCAGCAGCAAAGAGCCGTAATCCGCCCGGTGTGCGTCGTCGAACACGATGACCCATGGCGTGGTCGAGGTGATTTCACTCAGCAGCCGGGCGACCGCGTCGAACAGCCGGAACCGGTCCTCGCTCGAGCCGTTGCCACCCCGATCGCCGCCTGGAGCGTCGAACACCTCGGGTGCCAGCCGCACGAGGTCGGCGATCACCCTGAGCTCGTCGGCGATCTTGACGACGTCGACGCTGGCGGACACCACGCGCAGCACCTGCCGCCACGGCCAGTACGGGGGCGCGCCGCTCGACTCCGCCGCCGGTCCCCACGCCACCGGCACGCCCCGGGTCGCCGCCAGCCCGGTCAGCTCCTCCGCCATCCGGGTCTTGCCGATCCCCGGTTCACCCCGGCACAGCACGACGCGCGGATGTGTGTCGAGGGCCGACTCGAGGTGCTCCACGAGCGCGGCCAACTCCCCTTCTCGACCAACCAATTCGGTGCGCATCAGCGGCCACGCCTCCTCGGCAACGTAGCTGGCGTGGAGCCGCTCGAGCAGGGCGGAATTCATCCAGAACTGTAATGCCCGGCACGAATGGCGAACAGGGGCGCGAAGTCCTGCCCGCCGGCTCGACCGCAGCAGCACCCGAGCCGGTGAGCCGGAGCCGGGACGTGGTGCCTCGTCGACGTTGGCGGTGGTCAACTTCGATGAGAATCGGCGCGGCGTAGTGGCATCAGACCGAGCTGGGTAAAGAGGTTGAATCGGTCAAAGTAGAGGTGCGAGGTGACGAACTTGCCGTCACGAATGGCATGAACCTGTACGACCGGTACGCACACGTGCCGGCCGGTGGCTGGGATCTGGCTGCCGTCCGCGACATGTAGGGTGCCGGTGTGGGTGGTCTCGACGGTCACCTCAGCGCAAGCCCGGTCACCAACTGCGAAGATGTTGCTGATGGTGCCCTCGTTGTCCGGGAAGGCGCTCTGCCAGACCTCCCAGAACATCTCGACCCCCTTCACACCGCGCAAGACCAGTCCATCCGGTCCTGTGATCTCCGAGCTTTCGGCGAAGTTGGCGAGAAACGCTTCCTTGTCTTTCTTGTTCCACTCGTCCACGCTCTTCTGGACCAGTTCCGTAACGTCCATGGCACTCCTGTTCGGTAGCTGTTTGGGTCGGTCCTCCGGTCAGCTGTTCGAGCGGGGCGGTCAGGGATCTCGGCTGCGACCTCGTGCGCGCGTCGCAGAACGACCGTTGTGACAAACTCCTCGCGATGTCCGCCGGCCAGTAGGACAGCCTGAGCGTGCTGCCATAGCTCACCTTGCTAATTGGTCTGTTGTCGACAAGAGCCGCGGCGGCCGGTGGTTGATACGCTGGGACGGAATTTTCGTGCTTGTCGACGGCTCGATACAGACAGACCTGTCCGGCTCGGCCAGTAACTCCTTGACGTCTCTACGACAAGCCATGGCGCAGATAGCGCACGGCCGCCATGACCACGTCGGCGGAAGCCGGACCCCGCGAAACCGGGCCACGGCGGACCTACTCAACCTGGACTGCCACGCATCCTCCCACCTGCCCGAGCCGTCATCCGTCAACGCAACAGACCCGCCGCGGTGGCTCGTACAGCCGCGCAGGCGGGGATCACCCGCCGTATCAGAGTCGTGATCGTTAGGCGCGCTGTCGAAATTCGATTATGACTTCCCTGCGGTTGTGATTCGAAAGCTGAATCTTTTTAGGACTCCGCTTTAGAGACGCTGTGTAACACATCACGCCCTCGCTACGATCCGATCGGTGTGCGGGGCTCCAGGGCGCGCGGGGCAGCGGCGCGACATGGGTGAAGGAGGACCCGGGATGGGGGTTCGGCGATGGGCCGCTCGGGCGGGCCTATGCATGATCGTAGCCGCCGGTGCGGTATTAGGGATGGCGCTGCCGGCCTTCGCCACACCGGATGACCTCGGTGGGCTGGACCTGGCCCGCTACTGCCAGAGCTTGGGTTATCACGGCACCACTGCCACCGGGCCGGTGATCCTACTCCGTGGCAGGGTCACCGGCCCGAACTTCGCTTACAACAACCCGACCTGTGTGCAGCACAGCGGCACCAGCGTGCCGATCAGCGCTAGCGGACCAGCGCCCAGCATGCTCGATGCCTGTCACGTGCAGTACCAGGGCGTGGCTACTTACGCCGCCCCCAGCCACCCCGATGACGCGTACGCCTGGAAATGCTTCCCGCTCCCGCCGATCGCCGGGCCCACCATCGCGGATAAAGACAACGCCGCCGTCACCGCGCTGCTGCAGACCGACACCGTGCAAGCGGAGATCACCGAACTTCAGCAGCTAGTGGACCAGCACAAGATCGGTCAGGCCGTCGCCAAGGAACGCCGATTCCTCAGCGCTCTACCGACCCAGGAATTGATCAGCAACGTTCTGGGCGGCTACCAGATCCCCAACCAACGTCCTGTGGTCACCGAGCTGCTCGGCGTGGAGATGACCAAAGCGGCACTACACCGCCCATAAAGTACGTCCCGGCAGCAATTTAACGGTCACGGTCGATGCTGGAAAGATCCGCTGAAGTGGCTGGGCGGCGTCCAATAATCATTCTAATCGGCACGCCCGGCGTAGCGGGCAGGACTCGGACGCTCTCGTAACCTGCCGCACCCCACCCCCGTCCCCACGTCGAGGAAGTGTGCGGTTGGGGCGTGCAGTGCCTCCGGGAGACCCTCCAGGGCGGGGAAAGGCCGCTCGGCCCAGATGGTGACCGGCTCCACTGAGCGCGTCCCCCAAGCGTTGAGCAGCGCTGGATCTGAATACCGCCACCCTCGCGCGGCTGCACCACCGGTCCGGAAACGTTCCGAGAGTTCTGCCGCCAGTAGGTGGGTGGCACGCAGATCCGCGCAGACGATCTCTTTCCTCCGACCACCGGTATAGACCACATGCCAGGCGTGCAGACGAATGCGTCTCCGGTGACACGAACGAGGTCGAGCGCAGTGAGCACATCGAGAACGGCCTCGATCAGGGCAGCCGACGTGCCGGTCCGTTCGCTGATCTGCGCTGGAGTTTGCGGGGTGGCGAGCTCGTCGAGAATTCCGCCTTCGAAGGCACTCGCGAGCGCGGAGAAGGCCCACACGGACGCGCCCAGATCGAGGATCCTCTGGCGTTTCGGAGCGCCCGGCAAACGGATTTCCGTTGTGTCTGTCCCACCGGAGGGTTTTGAACCCGGGCGATCGCCGGTTTGCCTCCGTGCTTCGCGTCCATGAATCTTCCCCGGTTCGCCTCGATCCAAGCCGCTGACCAAGACGATAGGCGGTTCTCGACCGCGGGGCGGCTTTGCCCCTCGGTGCAGGCACACCAAGTTGGTTCCGGCGGGTGATCACCCCACCCGGTACAGCGAGGTCAGTACCGCGGCGAATACTCGTCCGGGCCCACCGGAGGCGGCTCTACAACGATTGAGCGGCGTCGCCAGTAGAGCACCAGACTCAGCAGCAACCCCAGTGCACCCACACCGCTGAGGATCCAGCCGACCATCTCCAGGTCGACGCCGGACACGCTGATATCGACGGCCAGCGCCAGGATGAGTCCGACGGCGATGAGGAAGATGCTTCCGCCGAATCTCATAAGTTCCTCCATGTGTCTACCGGCGGTGCCGGCGCTTGAGCGCAATCACAAGCAGATCGTCACCCATTCATCGGGTACAGGTCCTGGGTCGTTACCACGGGCAGCGCGCTGATCGTCGATCTGTCCGGTATGTCCAGCCTGCAGGTCAACGCCGATGGATGCGTTTCCACGCCGAGGGCACTGGCCCCATGCAGATCTACCCGAGGACAACCCTGGCTGACCGGACTCTCGCCGCCTCCGCGGTGACCGAGGTGCGGGATCAGTTGACCGGCATCGTCGGCGACGGAGCGTACGTCAACTACCTCGATGACAGCATGGCCAACTGGGCGCGGGCTTACTACGGCGATAATTTGCCCCGGTTGCGCCAGGTCGCGCAACACGATGACCCCAACCGGCTGTTCACCTTGCCCCAGCCCATCGCCACTCGTAATCGTTATGGCGTTTTTATTCCGCTGCAACTATGTTGGGGCCAGTCCGGTCGTTCTCGGGGGAATCCCATGGGCCATTCGGTACCCGCACGGCGCTCCGTCCGTGCTATCGCCATGCTGCTCGCCGTCGTCGCCTGTGGCTGCGACACCACGGCTGCGCCGCCGCCCGAAAGCGCCATACGAAACGCCGGCAGCCCCGAATGGACGAAACATCTGGGCCAGTTCGAGGAAGGCTACTTCACGCTGAACCCGGACTTCGCCGTCCAGCAAGGGCGGCATGAATACGACGGCCGCTTGCCGGACTGGAGCCCGGCCGGCATCCGCGACGAGGTGCAGTGGCTGAATGCACAGCGCACGCAGACCGAAGCGTTTGACCACAGCGCATTGAGCGCCGAGCAGCGCTTCGAACGGCAATATCTCCTGTCGAACATCGACGCTGACCTGTTCTGGCTCGAAGAAGCGGAGGAGCCGTTCACAAATCCAGCATTTTACCTTGGCAGTGTCGATCCGAGCGTGTATCTCACGCGCCCTTACGCATCGGCCGACGAGCGTCTGGCCGCATTCATCGGTTACGCGCGGGCCGTGCCCACGGCCGCCGCGCAGATTCGCGCGAACCTGCGCACGCCGTTGCCGAGAAGCTTCATCGAGTACGGTGTCAACGGCTTCGGTGGCTTTCCAGATTTTTACCGCAACGATGTGCCGAAAATTTTTGCCGAGGTGCACGATTCGGCGCTGCAGGCCGAACTGGCGAGCACGATCGAGCCGGCGGCTCAAGCGATGCAGGACCTCGCGGATTGGCTCAACAGCGGCCTGCCGCAGGCCACCGAAGACTTCGCGCTCGGCCCGGCGAGGTTCGCCGACATGCTCCGCAGCACCGAGCGCGTCACAACTCCGCTCGCGGAGTTGGAGAGCGTGGGCCGCGCCGATCTCGCGCGCAACGTCGACGCGCTCACGCAGGCGTGCGCGCAGTACCTGCCAGGCGCAGTGATCGAAGCCTGCGTCACCAAGGTGCAGGCGGACAAGCCGAGCGGTGGCCCGGTAGAAGGGGCGCGCGCTCAGCTGGGAATGCTGAGCCAGTTCATCGTCGATCACGATCTCGTCAGCATTCCTGATACCGAGCAAGCGCTGGTCGCGGAGGCGCCACCGTACCAACGCTCGAATTTCGCCTACATCGATATCCCCGGCCCGTACGATAAGGGCATGCCGTCGGTCTACTACATCGCGCCTCCTGATCCATCGTGGTCCAAGGCAGATCAAGACGCCTACCTGCCGGATAAGTCGAGCCTGCTGTTCACCCCAGCGCACGAAGTCTGGCCCGGACATTTCTTGCAGTTCCTGCACGCGAACCGCTCGCCGTTCAAGATCGGGCAGCTTTTCGTCGGTTACGCCTACGCGGAAGGCTGGGCGCATTACACCGAAGAAATGATGTGGGAGGCGGGCCTCGGTAATGGCGCGCCGGAGGCGCACATTGGCCAGCTCAGCGAGGCGCTACTGCGCAACGTGCGCTTCCTGTGTGCTATCGGCATGCACACGCAGGGCATGAGCATGGCCAGCTGCGAGACGATGTTCCGCGAACAGGCATATCAGGATCCCGGCAGCGCACGCCAGCAGGCGGCGCGCGGAACTTACGATCCGGCGTATCTCAATTACACGATGGGCAAGCTGATGATTCGCAAGCTGCGCGCGGACTGGACCGCGAACCGTGGCGGACGCGCCGCCTGGCGCGAATTTCACGACCGTTTCCTTTCCTACGGAGGACCACCGATTCCACTGGTGCGCGAACAGATGCTAGGGAATGCGGGAGGAAGTCTGTTTTAAATCCGCAGTCACCGTCTGCTCCGCGGTAGCCAGTGTCGTCGGCCGGACGGCCAGCAGCAGACTGCGAGGGGCACGCCATCGCCGCCGTCCTGTTTGCAATCGCCCTGACACTCGATCTTGCCGACACCACGCCTCCTCCCATGGAGGTGCTTGCCTTCATCGCAGCCGGGCTGCTACGCCTCGTCCTGCAGCTCGCCGGAGTCGCGACCAGCTCCGCTAACAGCGGCTGGCGCAGCCGCCGTGGAATAGAGGCACGATGGAGGCGTGAAGCTGCTGCTGATGGCGGACACGCACGTCCCGCACCGCGCCCGCGATTTACCCGAACAGCTGTGGCGGGCCGTAGCCGAAGCCGACGTCGTGGTGCATGCCGGGGACTGGGTATCCGTGCAGCTCCTGGATACCTTGCTGGCCCGGGCGAACAGGTTGATCGCAGTGGTCGGCAACAACGACGGGCCGGCGTTGTCGGCAAAGCTGCCGCAGATCGCGGCGGCTGAGCTCGACGGCGTTCGGCTTGCGGTCGTGCATGAGACTGGACCGGCGCGTGGCAGGGAGGAACGATGTGCCACCCGCTTCCCCGACACCGATGTGCTGGTATTCGGGCATAGCCACATCCCGTGGGACACGGTGGCCCCTACCGGGCTGCGGCTGTTGAATCCTGGTTCCCCGACCGACCGGCGCCGCCAGCCAACCTGCAGTTGGATGACCGCCGAGATCGAGGACGGGAGGCTCGACCGGGTGCGGATACACCGGCTGAGCAAGAGCGGCTCACCGCGTTGAACCTGTCCTGGGACTGTGCCTCAACTTTCGCAGGTCGGCACTGCCCATCCGATGTGGGCGTGATCGGCCCAACCAGCGGTGAGGCTCATGGTATGGCGAAGCCCGCTCCAACTCAGCGCGGGGAGACGCTCAGGGCTCGGGCGTTCCCGGATCATCACCTCATAGCCCGCGACCCAGGTGTAAGGGATGGTTTTGCCGTCCATGGCCCAGACCCATCGCGGGAAGTGCGCAGCGGCGGCGAGCACTTCCGCGTGTGCTGACTGTTGACCGCGAACGCTGCCGGGACGCAGGTAACGGCCTGGCTGGAAGTGGGCGCCCAGATCAACGGTCACCCGGCGGACACCGGGCCGATGGACGATTCCGGCCAGCAGGCGCACCGGTTTGGGACGATCCTTCCACTTGTCCCAGTACCAGTCCCAGCACCAGGTGTGCGGCTGATGCTCGATGGCCACCGTCCACAGTTCGTGGCAGGTCCGTCGTACGCCGTTGAGCTGGTCGTTGCCGCCCAGGTAGACAGCGATGACATCAACGACGAGCGGCTTGTTCTCGGCTGTCGAGGCCGCCGAGGGTATAAGATCAATAGAGTCGAGGTCGTCAGGACGCAAGCCCCACCGGCGCCGCTCGTTCCACTCCCGGACGTTCTCGAGTTGCTCCCGCAGGGACACGAATATCTTGTCTGGCGGTGTCGCCGCAAGCCTGGCCTCGCGGGCTGACAGCTGGCCGTTATCCATGCTGTGTGGTTACCCGCTTGCATTTCGCTGTAATCCGCTGACCACCCATGACCGGCATGGGCCCCATACCCTCAGCCGGGAAGGGTCTCGCCGCCGATTGGGGCAGCACCTCCCCGGTGTAGTACGACGAGAGTTGCTGTGCTGCAAAGAAAAAGAATACGTAGGGCGGGGCGATCTCGTCCGGATCTGCTGCCCGGCCCATCGGCACTGTATGCCGAACGACTCGACCTTTTCTGGCGGCATGGTAGAGGGGATCAGTGGGGTCCACACCAGTCCCGCGCCACACAGTTCACTTCCCCTCGACGCTACAGGTCAGCCGGCGCCACCGCTGGGCGATTGGTCTGCCGTGGGGTCCCCGGCGTCGATATCGGCGTCGGCGCTGGTGTTGTCCCCTGGCCAGCTGCCCTCGCCACGCTCCACTCCCCTGCTCAGTCTCCCTGCCTGTGCTGCGGTCGCTTGCGAGCGCGCTGCGCGGCCCCACAGCTGCTCACCAAGCCGCTCCGGCAAGGCGGCGGCTGCCGCGCCGGCCACACTGTCCGGTAGATGCTCGCCCAAAACGGCCAACGTCGCCTGGGTGACGCGTTCGGCCTCGGCACGAGTGCTCAGCCCAGCCCTTGTTTGCACCTCTGTGATGAACTCCTCGTCGCGCATCTGATCCCTCCTTCCTATTTCAGCGCTCTCCTCAGTTCAGTCCGGTTCAGTCCGGGGCCGACATGCGTTCCCGTAGCTCCGCTAGTGTCTGGCGGAGCACGCGCGAGACGTGCATCTGCGAGATGCCGACCTGCTCAGCGATCTGAGTCTGCGTCATTTGACGGAAGAACCGTAGCGTGAGGATTGTCCGTTCCCGGGGCGCAAGGTCAGCCAGCAGCGGGCGCAGCGCTTCCCGGTCGTCGATCAGTGTGAGATCACCGTCCAGACCACCCATGAGTTCACCGAGGGTCGCGCTTCCCTCGCCAGAGCCGAGCATCTCGTCCAAAGATGAGCTTCGGTAGGCATCTCCAGCCCGCAGTCCCTCGATCACATCGGCGAGGGGCAGGTCCAGCCGGGCGGCGATCTCACTGGGTCGCGGCGCCCTACCGAGTTGCTGGGACAGCTCGGCCAGAGTGCCCCGGATGGCTATGTGCAGATCTTTGAGCCGGCGCGGCACTCGCGTCGACCAGCCATGGTCGCGGAAGTATCGGCGCACCTCGCCGGTGATCGTAGGCACCGCAAACGAGAAGAAATCCGAGCCGCGGTCTGGCTCGAACCGGTCCACGGCATTGATCAGCCCCATGGTGGCGACCTGGACCAGGTCATCCAGCGGTTCGCCGCGGCCGGCGAACCGGCGGGCGATGTGTTCGGCCATCGGACGGTAACCGTTGATCAACTGCTCGCGTAGCCGCTGGCGGTCAGGATCGTCGGTTGCCAGTTCGGCATAGCGCCGTTGCACCGGGATGAGATGGGCGTATTCGCCGTCGCGAGTGGCGGCGGCTGACGAACCGGGCGAAGTCACGTCTGCGGCACGGACATGGGGCCCTTGGCCAGGGTGATGCAGACCTTGCCACCTCCGCCTTGGACACCAGGCAGGTGCACAACGCTGACCTCATCGGCAAGGGATTCCAACACCCGCCATCCGAAAGACTTCGTCGGCACCGGATCTGCCAGGGCGTCCGCGTCGATCTCCGCGGCCAGCACGATCCGATCCGTCCGGACAGTAAAGCTACAGCTCAGAGTGGCATGCTGGGCGGCGATCCGGACAAGCATGGCACACACATCGTCGACTGCCATCCGCAGGTCGTCGATCGAGTCCAGGTCGAAGTCCACCCGCGCGGCGAGGTCGGCAGCAACCGTGCGGATCGTGGGAATGGCGATTGCACTGGCCGTGGTGCGCAGCTCGACTGACAACCCAGAGTCCGGTTCAGGGGTCGGCGACGCTGCATGGCCGTTGAGGAGGGAACGGTCTGTGTTCACAAGATCCAAACTTGGCTAAGGCAGCAGGGCGGCGGGCGTAAGGAACAAGCGCAGAATATGGCGGGTGCGCCGGCAGCTCTCACGGCACACCCGCCGTGGGAGTGGCCTCACCCTCTCTTCCCGGCGCCGCAGACTGTTAAACCACCCGCTAGGGTGAATCCTTGAGGGCTTCCGGCACGTTGTCGGCGAAGGAGAAGTGCTCTTTCAGTTCAGTGGCCTCCAGCGCCCGATTGGCGATCCGAGAGTTGCACACCAACCGCAGAACACGGTCTTGCCGGCTGGCTTGCTCGTTCGCCTCGAACAACACGGATAACCCGGCAGATCCCAGGAAGCCCACCCCATCAAGATCAACCACCACGACTCGGGCAGCGGCCAGCTGCGCGGTCAGGAAGGCCGCCAGTTCTGGCGCGGTCAGCGCGTCGACCTCGCCCTGCACGGTGACGATACGTGCATCGGAACCGTGCTCGGTCACCTGAAGATCCATGATGTCGGCGAAATCGCTGCTCACATGCCGCACGATATCGGGCAGAACACAGCGCGCGCTACGCGGCCGGGTCAGGGATGGCGCCACCTCACTACGTACCCTGTGCAACGGCCTGGATAGCCAACACCGCCAGGTCGTCGCCATCATCGCGCCCCAGCCAGTCGGTGACGGTGTCTTCGACACGGCTTGCCACCGCCTGCGCGGTCATTCCGGCGCAGCCACGCAAGCACGCGGCCAGCCGGGCCGGCCCGAACTGCTCCTGCTCCTCTCCGGTGCGGCGGGCAGCCTCGGTGACGCCGTCGCTGTAGAGCAGGCAGGTCTCGCCTGGCTTCAGCGTGTGAGAGATCCGGCCAAAACGGGCGTCTGGCAAGATTCCCACCACCGTTCCGGGCACCGCGACCTCCTCGACGTGGCCGTCGTCCCGCAACACCAACGGCGGTGGATGGCCGCCGGCGCTCAGCGTGAGCATCAGCCCGGTCGAAACGGGCTGCATCGCGCCGAGCACCAGCGTGGTGAAGACGGTGCGGCCGGCCGCCAGCAGTGCGCGATTGAGCAGGTGCAGCAACCGGGCCGGCTCCTGCTCGACGACCATCAACGCGGCCAGCGAGTGCTGCACCCGGCTGCTCTCGGCCAAAGCCTCGGCGCCCTTGCCGCACACGTCACCGAGAACGAACAGGCTGTAATCGTCGGTGATGGGACGGACGAGGTAGAAGTCTCCACCCACCGCCAGCTCCCCAGGAGCGGCACGATGCGCTACACCCAGTTGCCCGCCAGGCAGTTCCGGCAACGCCTCGGGTCCTAGTGGCAACAGCGGCGCCTGCAGCTGAGTCAGAGCGGCAGCTCGGGCTCGCCGCTGCCGTCCAGCAGCGAGCGCCGGGCCGGCCAGCGCCGCCAGCGGTGGGAGCAGCTCAGTCGCGACCGGTCGAACCACTACGAGCAACCCCTCAGTCCGTTGCGGGCCCCGCAACGGCGTCGCCACCACCGGCCGCTGCTCGGTGACGTCAGGGCCGAGCGCCGCCGTCAATGCCACCAGTTCGTCGGCCGGCACCGTGGCCATGTCCCCGGTGACTCCGCGCAGCGCATTGGCCAGGACCGGGGCTGTTCGAGGGGCGGGCGCCCGGCTGGTACCGCGGGCCGGCCGAGCCTCGCCGTACCCGAAACGCCACCACGACAGCCTCGCCCGGGGCGCCGGCAGCAGCACGGCAGCCTGCTCGCCCAGCACCGGGACAGCCATCCGGACCAGTGCAACTGCTGCCGCGTCATGGGCCACTCCCGCCGCGAACTCTCGTCCAGCCGCCAGCATGAAGTCGTGGTGGTCAGCCGATTCGGCCGCTGCCTTTGCAGTGCCTGCCTCGGAGACCTCAGTGACCACCCAGGCTTGCCAACCATCGACGAGCCGCTGCAGGCGTCCGGATACCCGGCGTCCACCTGACTCGGCAACGAAGGAGTCGCCGCTGTTGTCCCATTCATCGCCGACGCCCAGCTCGGGAAACAGCCGCCGGGCCGCCATATTCAGTAGATGGATCCGGCCGCACGCGTCCTGCACGATGACGGCCTCGTTCATGCCGTCGAGTAGTCGGGGCAACCCTGGGACGAGCAGATCGGCAACGGGGTTCATGTCAGATGCCACTGCATCTCCTCACCCGGTTGCAGAACGCGTCGCGACGAGGGTAGCCCGAAGGGCGGTGTGCTCAGGGTCGAAACTGAGAGCCGATCGTGGCACTCTACGGGCGTTCGTCAATACCATGGTTTTCTGGGAGGCTCATCGTGAGCGCGCAGCCCGTGTCGGCCTCGGGATCGATTTCGGAGCGAGTGGATCTGGCCGACTCCGCCGCGCTGGAACGGCTCCTGCTCGCCTTGGAGGAGTTGCGCGACGGCAACTTCCGACGCCGGCTGGTGATCAATGACACCAGCCTTGTCGGCCGCATCGGGACGGTGATCAATCAGATCGCCGAGCGCAACCAGTCCCTGGTCGGCGAGCTGGTCCGGGTGCGTGAGGCGGTCGGCCAAGAGGGTCGGACAGAGGAGCGGCTCGCCGATGACGGCACCGGCGGATGGTCGATCGCAGCGGCGGCGACCAACGGCCTGATCGAGGATCTGACTCGGCCAACCACCGAGCTGGCTCGGGTATTGACCGCGGTATCCGAGGGCGACCTGTCATCACGAGTGTCCGATCAGCTACTTCGGGGTGACTTCGCTCGGTTGGGCCACAGCGTCAACAGGCTGCTCGATCAGCTGTCATTGTTCGCCGCCGAGGTGACTCGGGTGGCCCGCGAGGTTGGCACCGAGGGTCGGCTCGGTGGTCAGGCGCAGGTTCCCGGGGTGGCCGGCACCTGGCGAGATCTGACCGATTCGGTCAACGTGATGGCCGGCAACCTCACCGCTCAGCTGCGTGACATCGCCGAAGTGGCCACCGCGGTAGCCCGGGGAGATCTCAGCCGCAAGATCACCGTTGAGGTGTCCGGGGAGCTGCTGGAACTTAAAGACACCCTCAACACGATGGTCGACCAACTCTCGGCATTTGCGGCCGAGGTGACCCGAGTGGCCCGCGAGGTCGGCAGCGAAGGCATGCTGGGCGGTCAGGCAGAGGTGCACGGCGTGGCCGGGACCTGGCGAGACCTGACCGATTCGGTCAACGTGATGGCCGGCAACCTCACCGGTCAGGTGCGCAGCATCGCCCAGGTGGCCACCGCAGTGGCCCGGGGCGATCTCAGTCACAAGATCACCGTGGATGCCCGCGGTGAGATCCTCGAGCTCAAGAACACTCTCAACACTATGGTCGACCAGCTCTCCGCGTTCGCCGACGAAGTGACTCGGGTGGCCCGCGAGGTCGGCAGCGAAGGCAAGCTGGGCGGTCAGGCCCAGGTGCGTGGGGTGGCCGGTACCTGGAAAGCGCTCACCGACAACGTCAACGGGATGGCAGAGAACCTGACCGGTCAGGTGCGCAGCATCGCCGCGGTGGCCAGCGCCGTGGCCGGTGGTGACCTGTCGAAGAAAATCACCGTGGAGACCCGCGGCGAGGTCGCCGCACTGGCCGAGACGATCAATCGGATGGTGGACACCCTCAGCGCGTTCGCTGACGAGGTGACCCGGGTGGCGCGCGAGGTAGGCACCGAGGGAACCCTGGGAGGCCAGGCCCGGGTACCCAACGTCGCCGGCACGTGGAAGGACCTCACCGACAACGTCAACTTCATGGCCGATAACCTGACCAGCCAGGTGCGCAACATCGCCCAGGTGACCACCGCGGTGGCCAGCGGTGACCTGTCCAAGAAGATCGATGTGAGCGCTCGTGGCGAGATCTTGGAACTCAAGACCACGATCAACACCATGGTGGACCAGCTGTCCGCATTCGCCTCCGAGGTGACCCGGGTGGCTCGCGAGGTCGGCACCGAGGGCAAGCTCGGCGGGCAGGCCGAGGTGATCGGCGTGTCCGGCACGTGGCAGCAGTTGACCGAGAACGTCAACGGCTTGGCGAGCAACCTCACCACTCAGGTGCGCGCCATTGCCGCAGTGGCCACTGCGGTGACCGCCGGCGATCTGACCCGTCAGATTACCGTCGAGACCTCCGGCGAGGTGGCCGAGCTCAAGGACAACATCAATCAGATGATCGCCACCCTCAAGGAGACCATCCGGGCCAACCAGGAACAGGATTGGCTCAAGACCAACCTCGCCCGGTTGTCCGGTCTCATGCAGGGTCACCGCGATCTGGCCACCGTCGCGACGCTGGTGATGAGCGAACTGGCCCCGCTGGTTTCGGCTCAGCAAGGGGCGTTCTTCTTGGTCTGCCGGGACGACGACGGGCCGCCAATGGTTGAGTTCACGGCGGGTTACGGCATCCCGGATCGGGCGGCAGTACGCAGCTTTGCGCTCGGCGAGTCACTGGTTGGGCAGGCCGCCCTCGACAAGCAGGTAATCCTGGTGACAGATGCACCGCCGGACTACGCAACGATCAGCTCCGGCCTCGGCTGCGCTGCGCCAACCAACCTGCTCGTGCTGCCGTTGCTGTTCGAGGATCAGGCTTTGGGGGTGATCGAACTCGCCTCAGTCAACCAGTTCACGACGGTGCACCGGGACCTGCTCGAACTGCTTCGGGAGACGATCGGCGTCAACGTCAACACCATCCTGGCCAACTCCCGTACCGAAGCACTGCTGGCCGAGTCGCAGCGGCTGGCACAGGAGCTGGGCTCGGGTTCCCGGCGCCTGCAGGCCCAGCAGCACGAGCTGCAGAAGTCCAACACCGAGCTGGCCGAAAAGGCTGCCCTGCTGGCGACCCGGAACCGCGATATCGAGATCAAGAATGCCGAGATCGAGCTCGCCCGCCAGGAACTCGAAGAACGGGCCGGCCAGCTCGCCGCCGCATCCCGGTACAAATCAGACTTCATGGCGAATATGTCCCACGAGTTGCGCACCCCGCTCAACAGCGCGCTTGTCCTGGCCAAGTTGCTCGCCGACAATCTGGAAGGCAATCTGTCGCCCAAGCAGGTGGAATTCGCCAAAACCATTTACTCGGCCGGCAGCGACCTGCTGCAGCTGATCAACGACATCCTCGACCTGGCCAAGGTCGAAGCCGGCCGGATGTACCCGTCACTGTCCGACGTGACGATGACCGCCGTGGTGAGCTATGTCACAGCGCTGTGCGAGCCGCTCGCCATGGAGAAGGCTCTGCACTTCACCGTGGAACTCGATCCGGCGCTACCGCCGATCCTGCACACCGACGAACAGCGCCTGCAGCAGGTGTTGCGCAATCTGATGTCCAACGCCTTGAAGTTCACCGACGAAGGGGGCGTGCAGCTGCGGATCCGGCTGGCATCTGCTGCTGAAGTGACCGGCGACGCGCTGCGCGCCGCGTCGGCGCGAGTGGCCTTCGAGGTGGCGGACACCGGCATCGGGATCGACGCCGACAAACTCTCTATGATCTTCGAAGCGTTCCGGCAGGCCGACGGTACGACCAGCCGGCGTTACGGCGGCACCGGTCTCGGATTGTCGATCAGCCGGCAGCTGACCGAGCTGCTCGGTGGCGAGCTGGCGGTACGCAGCGAACCAGGCAAGGGCAGTGTTTTCACCCTTTATCTCCCCGAGGTCTACCTGCCTGGAGTCACCGAACACAACCGGCCAACGGCGGTCCCCGGCGGGGATGCCCTCCACAAGGGACGTGACAAGCTCGCATCATCCGACCTGGTATCGGCAGCCCGATCGCTACCCCAGCTGCACTCAGGGCCCGACGAGGCCCCGGCGTGTTTCCATGGGGAGAAGGTCCTGATCGTCGACGACGACCTCCGTAACGTATTCGCGCTGACCAGCCTTCTGGAGGCCTACGGTCTGCAGGTCGTCTTCGCCGACAACGGCGTGGCCGCGGTCCGCGCGCTGGAGCGTCACGATGACACCGCACTGGTCCTGATGGACGTGATGATGCCGGAGCTAGACGGCAACGCGACGATCGCGGCGATCCGCAACTTGAGCCGCTACGCTGATTTGCCCATCATCGCGGTGACCGCGAAAGCGATGAAGGAGGATCGAGCGAAGAGCCTCGCCTCGGGGGCGGACGACTACGTCACCAAACCCGTCGACACCGACCTGCTGCTTGGTCTGATCAGCGCACATCTAGCCACCCAATCCGAGGCCGCCGTGGACGACGAGGCCACCGTTGGGCCGTAGCTGCCGGCGCGACTCGGCGGTTACTCGAGGACGTCCTTCACGGCGTCCTTGGCCTTGCCCCCAGCGGTGTTCTCAATCTTGCCTTGTGGGCCATCAGAGTGATCCCTTCGCCCCAGTTGCGGCTGTGATACTCCAGCATCAGTCGTACCGGCCCGGTGGGGTCGACGACAAGGTAACAACCAGGGCATACAGCCCGGCCAATCCCGTCTGGGGGATTGACCGGCCGCCATGGCAAGAGACCTAGACGCACGCCGTACCCTAGGCGTGTGATCACGCACGGCGATCCCGCAGCGGCGCTCCGCGATGCATGCCAGGCCTACGGGCACGGGCGCACGGCATGCGGCGCTGAGCTGGCTCTGGCTGCTGACCTCACTCCCGAGCTCGACCGCTGTGCACTCGCCGCCCTGGCTCAAGGACGACACATTATCCGATCGCACCGCCTGCACAGGGAGGAAATTCGATGGTAGACGCGGTTATGAAGGTGCTTACTGTCGTCGTGGTTGTACTTTTGATCCTCGTCCTCATACCCCTGGTCGGGCCGTTCGTCACAAACCAGATTCCGGAATTCGCTGAGTCGACCAGCCGGATTCTCAACGCAACCTGGGATGGCTTCCAGAGGCTCCTTCATGGTTTCGGCTTCTCCGGAGGAGGCTACGACTACTGATGCCGCGGCAACGCCGCCCGCGTGTCGAGTCCCAGTGGGCCGGACCGATTCGGAGCCGGTTGATGTACCCAGGAGGCTGCAGATGACTCCATCCCAGAGCGGCGGCCGGTTTTACTCTCGGTAGCGGCCCGCATCATATTGGCAGACTTTACGTCCATCCGGACCGCCCGGGTGAGCTGTCACGGCGGCCAACTACCAAAAATTTGGTATCGGAACGTATCAGGACAGCGTAAACGACATCTACTCTGTGAGGGGACCACCCATGTCAACACGGGGGTCGAGATGTCTGAACGGAGCTGGCGCCCATCGCTGATCTGCTCGGCGCTGTTGGGCGCACTAGTGATTTCCTGCGGAGGTCCGGAAGCACCGGCCGTCGCCCCTGTACCGGCGGTGGCACCGGTACCGGCGGTGGCGCCGGAATCGGCATCGGCCGCTGAGCCCGCTCCGGCGCAGAGGGCCGCGCCCGTACCACGAGCCGCGCCCGCACCTAGGGCCGCGCCGGCACCCGAGGCAGGGCCCGCGTCGAGGGAATCGGTCCCCGTGCCTGCGCGGCCAGGCGGAGCCAGCCGATTGGTAGATCCGTCAGATGCCGACACAGTGTCTAACTGGTGGAATGCCATGAAAGACAACTGCGAAATCGCCGGCTACGAGCGTGAATGCGTGCATTACAGAGTCAGGTATGACGGCCAAACTGATGGCCCCAAATCAAAATACGACGACTGTGGAGTAACTGACCGCAACCCAGAAGGCCCAGTAAAGCGCCAGACTACGATCATATTAGATTTAGACACAACTACCTGCGACCTCGAGTCGGAGGGTTCGGAGGAAAACACTGGTCCAGGTGACACGGACGGAAACACTGGCCCAGACGGCACAGAAAATGAAGACGAGACGACGACGGGCGATACGGGAGAATGACCACCGTCGCAGCGGCGCGCGAGGACAGCTCGACTGATGAAGCGCAGCCACCAGACTCACAAACGTCTAATGCCGATAGCGCTCCGGACAGCAGGACCACTGCGGAACAGAAGACCGACGACTCCACCGAGTCAGCCGTCACCGAAGCCGCCGCCGCCTTGCCGCAGGTTCTCAAGATTGTTGGGGCGGTGGTCGCGCCCACCACACTGCTGACGGCGCTGATGTTTTACTTCGGGCGGCAGTGGGCTACCGGGTTCTTCCGCTATTTCGGCGTGCAGCCCACCGTCTTAGACCTGACGATTCAAGACTATCTGATCCGAAGCGTGGACGGCTTGATCATTCCACTAATCATCGTCGTGGGCGCCGCACTGGTGGCGCTTTGGATCCACCGACTGCAACTCGAAGCGCTTCCTGCCGGAGCCCGACGAATCATGCTCGGCGTGCTCATGCCGTCTGCAGCTCTAGCCGGGTTGGTGCTGGTGACTCTGGCGCTGGCCGATGTCAGTAAACCTGTATTTCCGGAAACGTATCCCGAAGCCCGTGGGCTCAGCTTCTCGATCGGTGTCTTGCTGTTGGCCTACGCCGTCCGACTGTTGCGGCTATTCACATCGCAACGAAGACCAGCGCAGCCATTGCGGACACCGGGAGCGGTCGTCGTGGCCGAGTGGGGAGCCCTTTTCATTCTGGTGAGCGTCGGACTTTTCTGGGCAGTTGGGGACTACGCGAACCTTGTGGGAACCGGACGTGCGCAACAAATCGAGGCCACGTTGCCCGGGTCCGCAGATGTGGTGGCATACAGCGAGAAAAGGCTGAGCCTGCAAGCACCGGGTGTCCGAGAGGTGACCTGTCAAGATCCCGACGCTGCCTACCGATTCCGTTACGAAGGACTCAAGCTCGTGTTGCAGTCGGGCAACCAGTACCTCTTTCTGCCCGCCGGTTGGACACACGCGAACGGAACAACCATAGTATTGCCACGCAGTGAAGCATTGCGGCTGGAGTTCAGCCCGGCTGGTCAAGCGCAGAATGCGACCTGTTAACCTCTTTGTCGTCATCGTGCCAGCGCGCGGCTTCACTGCAGAGATCCAGTTTTCCTGCGGTCGAACCTAAGCTCGGCGTATCCTGGCCGACTGCGGCACCGAGGGACGGCGAATGACAGGCACCAACATGATCCAACGGGTCAGTGACATCCAGGGCCGGCCGGCCTGGCTCGTGTCAGGCCACGAGCGGGTGCGCGATCTGCTGGCCGACCCACGACTGTCCCGCTCGCACCCCAACCCGGGCCACCCGGTCCGCCTTACCCAGCCCGGCCTGTTCGGCGGGGCCATCCCAGATCCGGAAGGCGAACTTGCTGACCTGTACCGGATGCGCAAGCTGCTGACACCGTCGTTGTCGGCCCGGCGCATGGAAAGCCTGCGCCCCCGCGTCGAGGCGATCGTCGACGAGTTGCTCGACGAGCTTGCCCGGAGCGAGACACCGGCTGACTTCCACACCATCGTCGCCGTTCCCCTACCGGCACTGGTGGTCTGCGAGCTGCTCGGGGTGCCGGCCGAAGACCGCGAGGACTTCCGCCGGTGGCAGAGTGAGGGCAAACAGGTCAGCAAGCCCGCCGTCGCTCGAGGTGGCCTGCAGTCACTGTGGCGGTACCTGGGCACCCTGATCGAGCGCAAGCGCTGGGTCCCAGGCGATGACATCATCTCGGACCTGCTGCACGCTGCCAAGCTGGACCCGGAGCTGACCGACGACGGGATCGCCCATCTCGCCGCCGGACTCCTCTTCGCCGGGCACGCGCCCGTCGTCGCCATCATCGACCGGGGCATGCTGCTGTTGCTGACTCACCCTGAGCAACGGGAGGCGCTGCAGCGTGATCCGGCTCTCGCCGCCTCAGCCTTGGAGGAGATTTTTCGCTTCGCCAGCCCGATCGAGCGGCAACGAGCCGTTCGTCGCGGCGGCCTGACCCGGTACGCCTCGGTCGACGTCGAGGTCGATGGCGTCATTATCCGCGCGGGTGACACGGTGATGTTCGCCGTACAGGACGCCAACGAGGATGAGAGCGTCTTCCCCGATCCGCACCGTTTTGACATCACCCGCCAACGCAACCCACACCTTTCGCTAAGTCACGGTGCCCACTTCTGCCTGGGAGCCTCGCTGGCCCGGCTGGAGCTGCAGTACCTGTTCGTTCGCGTGTTCGAACGCTTCCCCACCCTACGTCTCGCCGTTGCCCTCGACGAAATTCCCCCGGTCCGCGAAGCCGTGGCCGGCGCCGTCAGTCAGCTCCCCATTACCTGGTGAACCTCACATCGTCAATTGTTCTCGGAGACTTCTCGCGGAGAGATCTCAGTCTCGTTCGCCGACAACCTCGAGAGCTCTTCCATCATCGTAATCGTGTGGCAGAACGTATCGATCGAGACCTCCCTGTCCCCTAGGTCCTCTAGCCACTGGACCGTCACCGGGTCCCGCTCGGCAATACCAAGTTCTTTGGCCCAGCTCTTTGCTGATTTCGAATCAGTCATGCTGGCCATCATCTGGTTCCGCTGGTCTTCTGTCCGGGTTGCCTTCACCGTCTCCCGGGCGGTCCGGATCTGAGCCGGCAAGCGGAAGTTATCGACGATGCGAAGCTCACCGGGATCAGTCTTGAGCCAACGGGCAAGAGCGTCCCTTATGCTTCCTCGCACCTCAGCCAGGTTGGAGCCCTGACAATGCACCCGCGGCTCTTCGGCGATCTCCACGAACCAGGCTTCGCCGTCTCGTTCATATACTGCGGTGTAAGTTACCGCGGTGTAAGTCTCGCTCATTGCACACCAATCCCTCTCGCCAGCCGGGCCACGCCAGATGGCCGGCATCGCAGCCGAGTCTAGGCGTTGCATCTCTTGCCGGCTGCCTCCGGGATAGTACGAGGTAGTATCCCGGCACCCACTGCCTGCTGCCAGACACTGCCGCAGAGCCGTGGTCGGCGGTCTGTGACCGCCACCTGGTGCCGAGCGCATGGCGGGCCGAACCAATCCCGCTCGGTATACGAACGTTCAGCAGGTGATCTGCTGGACCACGGTATGACCACCGTGTCGGGCCTTTGCAGGCTTGTGCATCGTCCGCCCGCACCGGTTTTCCGTGTACGATGGGCAACTGGCCGGCCAACCGGGAGTCCGAGTTCGGGAAGGGACTATGTGCGCTTACAGCCTTCCCGACCTGCCGTTTGGGTACGACGCGCTCGAACCTCACTTCGACTCGCGGACCATGGAGGTCCACCACAAGCAGCATCACCGCCGCTACATCGATCGGCTCAACGTAGCGCTGGGCCTCACCGACGAGTTGCGCGCCGCAGGTGAGCAGTCGATCGACGATTTGCTGTGGAACATCGGCAAGATCTCCGAAGAGTCCCGTACCGCGGTACGCAACTACGGCGGCGGGCACGCCAACCATTCCTTCTTCTGGGCGATCTTGAGCGGGGATGGCGGTGGAGAGCCCTCCGGCCCGCTTGCCGAGGCGATCTCCGAGGAGTTCGGTTCCTTCGCAGCGTTCAAGCAGCGGCTCGCCGCCGTCGCCACCGCACACGTCGGCAGCGGCTGGGTATGGCTGGTGCGGACACGCAACCGCTTGGTGCTGTACAGCCTGCCCAACGAAGACTCGCCGCTCACTGCCGAGGAGACCCCGATCCTGGGACTCGATCTTTGGGAGCACGCCTATTACCTGAAGTATCAAGCCTCACGTGCCGACTATGTGGAGGCCTTCTGGAACGTGGTGAACTGGGAAGAAGTAAACCGTCGGTTCGAGGAGGCGGCGCGGTCGTAACCCAGCTGCTGGCGCCTGCGCGCGTTCGCCTCGGCAGCACCGGCCAGGTAGGGTTTACACGTCTATGTATATGACAAGTTGCATCGGAGAGGGTGCGCGGACATGAGCGCAGAGCATGAGAACGCAAAGGCGACCGACAACCTGACGGACGACGGCAAGCAGGCGCTCTCCGCGCTGCGCGGCGTCTGGCAAGCACAAGGTCAAACAAGCGCTGACCTCGATGAGGCCTGTGGCAATACCAAATCGTGCAAGAACATGGAGACCGTCGGCTTCCAGGGGCTGGCCGACGAGGAGGAGACCCAGGGGAACCAGGGGGTGGGTAACAATCTCCGCTCCGCGTGGAAGACGAAGCTGGAGCGCGAGGGCAAGCTGAGCTCGGAGGCTCGCAGCGTGCGAGATTTGGTCTTCGGCTCATCGGACCAGAAGGAGTAGGGA
>JALZDU010000381.1 GCA_030862405.1 Actinomycetota bacterium
CCCCGCAATTCTCTTTGATCTATTCAATGGCACCGCTCATCGACACCATGCAGTTCGGCCCCGTGTCCTCAGCGGGCCTATCGTGCACTTCGATCAACGGCCGCGCTATGCGGCGAGTGGGCGCCCAATCGGGTGATAGTGCATACGGCCGCCTTTTAGCAGCGGAGTAGGCCGACGCACTGCGTCGGCATCGTGTACCCCGGCCACCCACGGCCTTAGGCTTCCACGGCGTCCGCACGCTGGGCCCACATCGTTGCCGATCTGCAGGCTGGGTGCAGGGACCGTAGCTGGCTGGGCAGCGCCGGACCAGACCGTGGCCGTCTGGAGGGACGTTCCAAGGACACTGAGCTGCCCGCGTTGGAGACGCACGCACGACACCACCGTCGAGTGGTCAAGATTACATCGATCGCGGCCACCCGGAATTCCATTGATGGATTCGAGAGCCAGGCGCCGCCTAGTGAAGCGACAGCAGCTGGTCGTAGACCAGCTCGTGTACCCATCGGCTGGTCGCGGCCGGACGGCTAGTTGCTATCGGGCCCGGGTATCCCACGTGGACCACATCGACAGCCTCCGGGTCGACGTCGTGGTGCCCAGCGGCGGCCAGCACGGTCGGTCCGTAGTACTCGGCATGGGCGAGACACTCGACATTGCGAGCGATATGCGCAGGCAACAACAATGCGGTTGCGCACAGGCCGGCGAAAGGCGCCGCCCCGGTAAGCCCGGTACGCCAGTGGCGCGCGGGCGCGATAACACCGTGCAATGTCACCGCGGGAGGCGGCGCGAGATGCTGCATCTCGGACCAGTTCCAGGTGGATACCGACACCCGATCGGTCACCGGGCCCCAGCCCGAAATGATCCGCTGCTGATGCACCTCGGCGATGAGGTTGGCGACGACCACCACACGGCGGCCGAGTAACACGCCCGGAGGTAGCACCACGCCGTCCCAGCCGAGCGCCTCGACGGCGGCGCGAGCCAAATGGTCTGGCGCGGAGAGCACCTCGACGGCGACGGTGGCACAGACCTGAGGCCTCAGCGGGGTCTTGTAGGTCTGCACCAGCGATTCGTGCGCCACGGGGCACGTTCTCCCATCATCTGGAGGATATTCGTCGCGCAGCCGGGTCGCGCAGCGCGTGAGTAAAGGACTACCAGGAGGTCGTCGTTCGGTGGTGGAAGCGGGGCCGTCCCGGCGTCCGACGGCGGTGCCTCCGCGCTGACTGGTCAGCCGGGTTGGTTCGTGATGCCGCCGACCGCACGGTCGCGGCGAATGACCGCTCCACCGGCGGGCGAGGGCAACGCCAGGCGGTTGTGTCCGAACCACGTGCGCTTGCTGGACATCCGTACCAATTCAGGCGGTAATGTTCCGTCAGTAACATCGGGCGAAGCGGCCCACCGGGCACGACGGTGGCCGGGTTTCCCAACCTATTCATGCTGGTTGGCCCAAACACCGGGCTCGGAGACACCTCGCTGATCTACATGCGCACCGGGGTCGCCTCGGTGGAGGTTCGGCCGCAGGCGCAGGTGGCGTACAACGAGGTTGTCCAGCGCCGGATAGACGGCACGGTGTGGACTGCGGGCGGCTGCACGAGCTGGTATCTCGACGCGCACGGCCGCAACACGACGTTGTGGCCGACGTTCACCTGGCGATTCCGCCGGGCCACCCCGCAGGTTCAGCCAGTCGAATACATAGCCTACGAACACGTTGCCCAGCCGGTAGCAGCCCGATGATGATGGCCTGGTGCGGCTGTTCGTGGCGCTGACGCCACCTGGTGAGGTTGTCGATGAGCTGCGAGCCAGCACGGTAGCGCTGCGGGAGCTGGCGCCCGACCTGCGATGGACTCGCCCAGAGCAGTGGCACGTGACGCTGGCCTTCCTCGGCGAGGTGGGTGAGCACATCGTCGACGAACTGGCTCGCAGGCTCAACCGGACGGCCGGTCGACACCCACCGCTGTCCTTGTCGTTCGGCGGTGGCGGCCGGTTTGGGCACCAGGTGCTGTGGACTCGAGTGAAGGGGGATCGCGACGGATTGTGCAGGCTGGCCGATTCGGTGCGGGCCGCCGCACGCCGCAGCCGCCTGCCGATGGAGCAACGTCCGTACCGTCCGCACCTCACTTTGGCCAGGGCAGCCGTAGCGACCGACCTGCGGCCGCTGGTCGAGCGGCTCGCATCCTGGCAAGGACTGCCCTGGATGGCCACCCGGTTATACCTGGTACGCAGCCGGCTTGGCGCGGGATCGGGTGGTTCCGCGTTGCACGAGCCGATCGCTGGCTGGCCACTCCTGGGCAGCAGTAGGAGTGATCAATTGACCGCCGGCCCGGTGCAGTCGTGCGAGCGGTAATGAGTCGGCGAGGTGCAGCGATCTCGTTGGCTTCCATCGCAGCGTCACGTTCGGCCTGCTCGCGGGTGTGGCAGACCACGAACCGCGCTGCGCGTATCCCGCCGTCGCCGTCCTCCCGTAGCCAGGCACAACCCCACTCCACTC
>JALZDU010000393.1 GCA_030862405.1 Actinomycetota bacterium
AACAGAACAGGAGCCCACCGATGAGGACTCCTGAGCTGCAATTTCGTGGTGTCGGGGTGGCGGGATTCGAACCCACGGCCTCTTCGTCCCGAACGAAGCGCGCTACCAAGCTGCGCCACACCCCGGATGGACGCTGCGGAGTCTAACCGACGCCGACGGCGGTCCAGGCACCGGCTGGCACCGCTGAGCCGCTGTTGCGCGGAACCAGGGTGAGCAGGCTTGTCTCCGGCGGGCAGGCGAAGCGCACCGGGGCGTAGGGGGATGTGCCCATGCCGGCCGACACATGGAGCCAGGTATGCGCACCCCAGCGGGAGGTGCCGCGGGCTCGGGAGCGGTCCAGCCCGCAGTTGGTCACGATCGCGCCGTAGCCGGGCATCCGCAGCTGGCCGCCGTGCGTGTGACCGGCCAGCACGAGGTCGTAGCCGTCGGCAGCGAAGGAGTCCAGCACCCGCGGCTCCGGGGAGTGTGTCACCCCCAGTCGCAGGTCAGCTGCGGGATCAGCCTTCCCGGCGACCCGCGTGTAGCGGTCCCGGCGCAGGTGCGGGTCGTCCACCCCGGCAGCAACGACCCGGCGCCCGGCCACAGTGAGCTCGCGACGGGTGTTCGTCAGGTCGAGCCAGCCGTGCTCGGCGAACGCCGCCCGCAGATCTGCCCACGGCAGTGCCGCACCACGGATCAACTTGCGTCTGCGTATCAGGTAGTGCACCGGGTTTCTGGGCCTCGGGGCGTAGTAGTCGTTGCTGCCGAACACGAAGACGCCAGGCAGGCCCAGTAGCGGTCCAACCGCCCGCAGCACAGCCGGTACCGCGCGCTGATGCGCCAGGTTGTCACCGGTGTTGACCACGAGATCGGGCTGCAGCTCGGCCAGGCCGGCCAACCAGCGCTGCTTGGAGCGCTGGTTCGGTGTCATGTGTAGGTCGGAAATGTGCAGGATTCGCAGTGGCGCAGCCCCGACCGGCAGTACCGGCAGTGTGGCCTGCCGAAGCGTCCAGTGTCGGACCTCGATACCAGCGGCGTACGCCGTCCCTGCGGCAGTCAACGCGGCGGCGCCGGCGACGGCGCGTCCCATCCGATTCACACCGGCGAGCTTAGTGCGGCCATCCCACTGCAGAGCTCTAGTCTTCAAGGTCATGACCAAGTTGAAGGATCGGCTGCGTGCCGACCTGTCCACGGCGATCAAATCCCGGAGCACCATCACGGTGGCGACCTTGCGGATGGCGCTGTCGGCAATCACCACCGAGGAGGTCGCGGGTACCGCGGCCCGGGAGCTGTCCGATCAAGAGGTATTGGCGGTCCTCGCGCGGGAGGCCAAGAAGCGCCGGGAGGCCGCCGAGGCCTTCGCTGCGGCTGGCCGCGATGAGCTGGCCAGCCGCGAGCGCGCGGAAGGTGAGGTGCTCGCCCACTACCTGCCTGCCCAGCTCAGCGACGACGAGGTCGCGGCTGTGGTCGCTGAGGCCATCAACGACGTCGCCGGGCAGATCGGCAAGCCCCCCGGGTTCGGACAGTTGGGTCTGGTGATGAAGGCAGCGATGGCCAGGGCGGATGGCCGAGCCGAGGGTCGCCGGGTGTCCACCGCGGTCATGGCCGCCCTGCAGCGTTGAGCATTACCGCAGGGCTGACCGTTACCGCTCATCATCCGAGTCTGAGTCTGAATCTGACTCCCTGTCCGACCTTCTGTCCCGCTCAGACCTTCTGTCCCGCTCAGACTCAGACTCGGAGTCCGAGGGTGATCTATCGGCCCTCGACTCCCTTGAGCGCCGTGGTCGCTCGGGATCCGACCGCGGGGGAGAGGGGAACACCGGGGTCGCTCTCTGTCGCGGTGGGCCAGTACTGATGACGATCGTCACCGTGTCACCGGGCATTGCGGTCCGGGTTGACTGGGATGCGACCGTGCCCGCCGGCGCGTCGGACTCCGACGTCTCCCGGTTCACCCGGAATCCGGCCCGCTCCAGGGTGAGCTGCGCGCTGTTCTCACCTTGCCCGACGACATCGGGGACGGGTGTTCCGCCGCCCGTCACGTAGCGCGGTTCAGTGGGTGGCAGTGGCGCCACCGGCAGCCCTTCGTGCATCGGCACCATGGCGTTGAACCAGGTGCGGGCCGGGACCTTACCGCCGAAGATGTTGCCGTTGCTGCACAGCCGCGGAGGGTCGGTGTCGCAGATCGGTGAGGGTCGCGAGCCGTCGGGCCAGACCAGCACCGCACCGGCATACTGCGGCGTCGCCCCAACGAATCCAGCGGAGCGGTTGGCCGTGGTGGTGCCGGTCTTGCCAAGCATCGGTCGTGTCCAGTTCACAGCCTTCGCGGCCACGAACGCGGTGCCGCCGGGCTGATCGTCCTTGCTCAACCCGACCACCAGGGAGTTCGCCAGGCCTTCGGGGACGGCCTGCTCACACGCCGGCTCAGGCACCTTCACCGGTGCGCCGTTGCGGTCCAGCACCGCATCGAGCGGGGTCGGCGGGCACCATTTCCCACCGCTCATCAGCGTGGCCGCGACGTTGGCAAGGTCCAGCGGGCTGGTCGGCTCTGGACCGAGGGTGTAGGAGCCCCGTTTCTCCTGCTTGACCGCATCGCCAATAGTGCGGCCCCGCGCATCGCGCGCCATCAGGCTGTCCCGCATGCCCAGCCGGTAAGCCATGTTCACCACTGGATCGATCGATCCGAGCCGGTCCTCCAGGGCCACGAAGGTGGTGTTCGGGGAGATCGCCAACGCAGTCTGCAGCGACACCGAGCCGCTGCGGTAGTCACCTGCGTTGCCGACCGAGTACGGGCGGCCTTCGTTCTTGAACACCCGTGACGTGTAGGAATTGGGCACCGGCACCGGGTTCTCGATGCCCATACCCCGCTCCAACATGGCGGCAGCGGTGAAGATCTTGTAGATCGATCCGGCGCCGAAACCCTGCACGAGAGACGGCAGGGCATAGGAGGTCTGGCCGGCGTCGGCGTCCAGCCCGTAGTCGCGGTTGGCTACCAGCGCTCGGACCGCATGCCGTTCCCGACCTGGTTCGACGATCGCCATCGCGTTGGCAATCCCTCGGGTCTGGGTCGGCACCTCGGCGTTTGCCGCCCGCTTGGCCAGGTCACTGGCACGGCGGTCGAGATTGGTGCGGATCAGGTAACCGCCGCGGCGCAGCTTGTCCTCCGTGAAGCCCGCGGCGGCGAGGTAGTCCAGGGTGTACTGGCAGTAGAAGCCGTCTGCGGGACCGGCACCGACGCAACCGTTGGTCAACCCGGTCAGCGGACGCTGAATCCCCAACGGTTCGGCCATGGCGGCTGCGGCCTGCTCGCTGGTGATCGACCCGACGTTGGCCATCTCAGCGATCACGACGTTACGCCGCGCCAGGGCCTGCTCAGGGTTCTCAACCGGGTCGTAGGTGCTGGTCGATCGCACCATGCCGGCGAGCAGAGCAGCCTGAGAGATGGTGAGCCGGTCAGGTGTGGTGTTGAAATAGGTTCGCGCGGCCGACGCCACCCCGTAGGCGTTGTGGCCGAAGAAGACGATGTTGAGATAACGCGCCAGGATCTCGTCCTTGGACAGCTGCTTCTCCAGCTGCAACGCCACCCGGATCTCCCGCAGCTTGCGCGCCGGGCTGCTCTCCACGGCAGCCGCCCGCTCAGCATCGTTTCGCGCCACCGCGTACAGCAGGTAGTTCTTGACGTACTGCATCGTGAGGGTGGACGCGCCTTGGCCCTCCAGCGCGCTGCCGCTGGCAGTCAAGTTGGTCGTCACCGCGCGCGCGGTTCCCCGCCAGTCCACTCCGTTGTGCTCGAAGAACCGCCGGTCCTCGATGGAGATGATCGCCGCCTTCATGGTGTCGGCGATCGCCTGGGGCGGCGTGTTGAACCGGTTCTGGTCGAACACGTACGCGATCGGTACCCCATCCTTGTCGGTGATCGTGCTGACCAGCGGAACCTGGCTTTGGACGAGGTCAGAGGACACGTTGTTGACTGTGTCGCTGGCTTGGTTGGAGGCCATACCGACCGCGCCCACCGCCGGGAACAGGAAGCCCGCGACCAGCAGGCCCGCCACCACACACAGGCCGATGGCTCGGATCAACGCATTGCCGGTCAACACCCGGGCGAGCCTACGCCGCTGCACTGTCTGCGCCGTCAAGGCGTGGCCGAAGCGCTACTGGAGCACGCCATTCACCCAGGTGTCGATCCCCTCGGCGACGAAGCACAGATATCCGCGGATCGCCCACACCCCCTCCAGCGGTTGCTGGTAACACCAGGCCGCGTCGGCGATGACCCCGGATGGGGTACGCACGCTGCGGTAGGAGGCGGTGCCCTTGTACGGGCAGACGGTGTGTGTTCCAGACAGTTCAAGGAGTTCGCCGCGCACATCATCGATCGGCAGGTAGAAGCGGTTGGGCAGGCCCGTCTCGGACAGCAGCACCGCGCGCCGGGACTCGGCGACCACCTCACCGCCGGCCACCACCCGTACCTGGCGGCTGCAGGTCCGGGCGTCAACCCTGGTGTAGGGATTACGCAGGTGCCCGGCAACCTCCTCGTCCTCGTCGAACCAGGCGTCCATCGAGGCCCAGTACAGCGCGACATGATCGGATAGCCAGCCCGCGTCGGGCAGTGGATCGAGGTAGGACCACAGCGCGTTGTCGGCCCTCCGGTCGCCGACCGTGACCGACCAGTAGCTGGCATCTCCCTTGAACGGGCAGTGCGTGCGATGGGCGGTGCGGGTCAGCAGATCGTCGCGGACATTGTCGCGGGGTAGATAGAGCTGCGGCAGCAGGTTGCTCTCGTGGAGCAGCATGCCGCTGGTGGTGTCCAGGACCGTCTCACCGCCGAAGACCGCGCGCACCCGCCGGGGAAAGGGCTCGAACAGCAGCCGGTGTGCAGGACCGTCGATGCGGTAGTTCACGGTGTCGCGTGGGCGCGAGGACAGCGGGCCATCGCCGAGTGTCAATGCCATGCCGTCCAGTCTCATACGTCAGGTCTGATCCGTCAGGACAGCCGGACACGACGTAGCGAAGCGGAAACGTATCTGGAGTACCCGCCGATGCTCTGGATAGGAAAGCGAAGGGTGCAACGGCGGTCAAGGTGTAACAGTGAGCAACGCTATCGAGGTCTGGTCGGCTGCTGATCAGCAGGACGAGCCGATCACCGGACGTGGACTGGCCATGCTCCGCGCGGTGTCCGATGGTCGCGCTGAGCTCGCCTGCAGCTGCGAGCCTGACCTGTTCATCGATGGCTTGGCCTGCTGCGACCAGTACACCGCACATCGTTTGGCCCGGGCCGGTCTGATTCGACCGGCAGTTCCGGGCACTATCGGCCAACGGGTGCGGGCCGAGCTCACCGTTGCCGGACGTGCAATTCTTTCGTAGCTGCCGAAGATTTCGCGGTGATGCGCAACCGTTGGGCGCGTAAGGCCAGCCATCTACCGACGTGCTCCCAGTTGTTGGTCACACCGAGTACCGTCATGGTGTGTGAGCGCATCCCACACCACGCAGCAGAGCTTCCTGCTCGAAATAGAGGCGTTGGTCGCCGCCCTGATGGGCGATGCCCAACCAGCGGAGATCACTTCCTTGGTTGACCAGCTCGAGGTCACCTTGGCTCACGGAGAAGAGATTCCGCTAGCCGCGGTCACCGACGTCCGCTCGGCGATCGAGCTGGTCCGGGACGGTCGCCCGTGCGCCGCGGTCAGCGCGCTGCTCGCTGCCCGTTCCACGCTCGGCGCGCCACCGCGCTAGTCGCCCACCGGGGCAGGCACCGCTCACGATCGGCCCGGCGATCAGAACCTGCAGTATGTGCCGCGTCGCGCCATGCTGGTCGGTGTGGATGACGACGTGCTCGGCAGCGCGTTGCGGGCCACCGTGCGTGGGCCGGTACGCACTGACGCCGGGAGCCGGGCGCTCTATGCCACTGATGCCTCGAACTACCGGGTGCCACCCCGTGCCGTAGTGCTGCCCCGCTGTGTCGACGATGTGCACGCCGTGGTCGCCTTCTGCCGCGAGCAGGGCGTTCCGCTCACCGCTCGAGGAGCTGGTACGTCGATAGCAGGTAACGCCATCGGCCCCGGTGTAGTGCTCGACTTCTCCCGCTACCTCGATGCGGTGCTCGACGTCGACCCGTCTGCCCGGCTGGCCCGGGTACAGCCGGGGGTAGTCCTCGATACGTTGCAGGCCGCGGTCGCCCCGCATGGTCTGCGCTTCGGTCCCGACCCGTCCTCCCACGGTCGCTGCACGCTGGGCGGGATGATCGGCAACAACGCCTGCGGGAAGCGCTCGATCGCCTGGGGCACCACCGCGCAGAGTGTCGAGGAACTCGTGGTACTGCTGCCCGACGGCTCCCGGCTGGTAGCGGGCTGCGGGAAGCTGCCGCCGGAGGTCGCCACGCTGGAGCGCGAACATCGCCGGCTGATTCGTACCGCCCTGCCGGACTGGCCACGCCGCGGCTCCGGCTACGCGCTGCAGCACCTGCTGCCCGAGCACGGTTCGCACCTGGCCCGCGCCCTGGTCGGCACCGAGGGCACGTGTGCGGTGCTACTTGAGGCAACCGTGCGACTGGTCGCGCCGTCACCGGCGGTGGCTTTGCTGGTGCTGGGGTTTCCGGATGTGCCCGCCGCAGCTGACGCCGCACCTGGGCTGCTTGCGCACAGCCCGCTCACCGTGGAGGCAATGGACGCTGCATTGATGGAGGCGTTGCGGGCCCGTGGACGCCCGGTGGCGCAGCTTCCTGAGGGCGCGGCCTGGCTTCTCGTCGAGTTCGGCGCGGACGAGTTAGGTGCAGCGGTGGCGGTGGCGCAGGCCGCGGCGGCCGACGCCACTCGTCCGCATCTTCTGGTGTCCGATCCGGCGCACCGAGCGGCCCTGTGGCGAATCCGGGAGGCTGGCGCGGGCCTGGTGACCCGGCTGGCCGACGGTTCGCAGGCATGGCCGGGCTGGGAGGACGCCACGGTGCCCCCCGGCCGGCTCGGCGACTACCTGCGTGGCTTCATCGACCTGCTCACTGAGCATCGCCGTGCGGGATCGATTTACGGGCATTTCGGTGAGGGCTGCGTTCACGTGCGGACCGACGCCGACCTCCTCACCTCGGCCGGCCGCCGGGACTTCCGGCGATTTCTGGAGCAGGCCGCAGACCTGGTGGTGGCCCATCGCGGTTCGCTGTCCGGGGAACATGGCGATGGGCGGGCCCGCAGCGAGCTGCTTAGCCGGATGTATCCACGCGAGGTCCTCGACCTGTTCGCACGATTCAAGGACATCTTCGACCCCGACCGGCTGCTCAACCCGGGAGTGTTGGTGGATCCCCAGCCGCTGGACGCTGACCTGCGACCTGGCCGGGAGCGCGACCTGCCGGTGACTCTCGCGTTGACGCACGACGGGGGCAGCCTGGCCGCGGCCACCCGGCGCTGCGTCGGCGTCGGTGCCTGCCGGCAGCTGGAAGGCCCCGGCGTGATGTGTCCCAGCTTTCAGGTCACCCGGAATGAGAAGCATTCCACCCGTGGCCGAGCGCACCTGCTGGCCGAGATGCTGGCCGGCGACCTGGTGACCGGCGGCTGGCAGTCCTCGGAGCTGCACGAGGCGTTGGACCTGTGCCTGGCCTGCAAGGCGTGCGCCTCGGACTGCCCGGTCAACGTGGACATGGCCAGCTACAAGGCCGAGTTCCTGCACCAGCGCTACCGTCGCCGGTTGCGACCGCGGTGGCACTACGCGTTGGGTGCGTTGCCCGTGGCGGCCTGGGCGGCCGGGCTCGCGCCGGCGGTGGCCAACCGGGCTGCGCCATGGCTGGCCAAGCTGGGTGGCGTGTCCACGATCCGCCCGCTGCCCCGGTTCGTTCGTTACCGGCCGCCGGAGGTGCGGGCTGGGCCGGTACCGGGCGGTGAGGTGTTGCTGTGGCCAGACACCTTCACCAGGTCGTTTGACCCCCAGGTGGTGTACGCCGCGGCGCGGGTGCTCACCGCGGCAGGCTTCGCCGTCCGGCTGCCCCGAGGCACCCTGTGTTGCGGCCTGACATGGTTGGCCACCGGGCAGTTCAGTACCGCCCGGGTGGTGCTGCGGCGGACACTGCGACTGCTGCGGTCGGAGATCGGTGCCGGGGTGCCGGTGGTCGGCCTTGAGCCCAGCTGCGTTGCCACGCTGCGCTCCGACCTGACCGAGCTGTTGCCGGACGACCCGGCGGCGGCCGTGCTGGCCAGGCAGGCCCGCACGCTCGCCGAGGTATTGCACGAGCGTGCGCCGGACTGGCGGCCTCCTGAACGTGACCGTGATGCGGTGCAACAAGTGCACTGCCACCAGCATGCGGTGCTGGGTCACGACGCCGACGATGCGCTGCTGCGCGCGGCCGGGATCCGCGTCCAGCGGGTATCGGGGTGCTGCGGACTGGCCGGCAGCTTCGGTTACCAGCGCGGTCACGAAGAGGTGTCCGGCATGCTGGCTGAACGTTCGCTGGCCCCCGTGGTCCGGGCGCGCCCCGACGCACTGGTGCTGGCCGACGGGTTCAGCTGCCGGTTGCAGACAAGCCAGACGACAGGCCGGCGTGCGCTGCACCTTGCCGAGTTGTTCGACGGAAGTGGCTGACGGATCGCCGAGTGGTGAGATTCGACTCTTCTGATGACGGTTCACCCGCGGCAATCACCCAGAGGGAGGCTGCGCTGCCGGTGAGCGGTGGATAGCGTGCGGCGAGCGGTTGGGAGCCAGGTACGTCGGAACGAAATCAGGAGGGGCGAATGAGCCGTCTGTCGAGCACCTACCACCTCGGGCCCGAGACCGGCGCGGAACTCAGCAGTCCGTCAGTGCCCTTGCCGCGTGGCCAGGACCCGCACCGCGTCACGGCTGAGCAGGTGGATCGGGCTCGCCTGGCGGTCGCGCGGTCGGCCACCGATGCCGAGGACTGCCGGGTGCTGCTGGAGATGTTGGGACTGATCGCCGGCGAGGATGGCATCCCGCCGGTGCGGCGGTGACGTCGGAGAAGAGATAGAAACCCACCGCAGCGGTTTCGCCGACGACCACCCGTTGTGCGACGGGTGCGGGTGGTGTCCTATGCTGACGGTGCTCACGGCGGGCGACCGTCGCGGGCAGGTCTGGACGACCAGGTCCCCATCGTCTAGCGGCCTAGGACTCCGCCCTTTCAAGGCGGCAGCGCGGGTTCGAATCCCGTTGGGGGCACGCAGCGAGGCCCAGTGGCGCAGTTGGTTAGCGCGTCGCCCTGTCACGGCGAAG
>JALZDU010000421.1 GCA_030862405.1 Actinomycetota bacterium
GGCTGGGTGACGGCAGTGCAGTGGCACCCGGAGGTCACCGCAGCCGAGGACAAGGCCCAGCAGGCCCTGTTCGACGTCTTCGCTGAGCAGGTCAAAGCCAGGGCGGCGCGATGAGCAACGAGCCGGAGCCAGCAACGGCAGGCAAGGCCGGCAAGCAAGGCAAGATGGACGCGACTTCGGGCCGCACATCTCCCAGTACAGGCGGTGTCCGTCTGTCACGGCCAGCATGCCGGACTCGTAGGGCTCCACCGCCGTGTAACGCTCAGCCATCAGAGCAGTCTTCAAGACCCGGTACTCGTGAGCGAGGGTAGCCGGCCTGGGACTTAGCCCATCGATTGCCCGAGACCCACTGAGCTGCGCCATAGAGTCCGCTAGCCGATCCCTACCGACGCACGTTCACCTCGACGCGCTGGACACCGAAACTCGCCGGACGTACTCATCTGTCGATGATCGGAGTCGTTTGGTGGCCGGCGGGTTAGCGGCCGGGACGATCGAAGGTCGTGGTGGCTTCGGCAGCCACTAGCGCCTCAGCGATCGGCTGACCCGATCTGGTCACCTGCTCCTTTGAAGCCAGCAGTAGACCTCCGGATGCCCGCTTGTTACGGCTTCAGGCGCCGGAAAGGCCTGCCTCCGCACCTTGGTGCCTGGCGCTGTTTACCGCCGTTAGTGAGGATGTCGTCGGCCATGGTTTACTTCCGGGTCGCTAGCCATCTTGCACCCCGGTGCACGGTCAGCTCACCGCCGCAACGTTCACGTTGGTAGCCCACCGCCCACGGTATGTGACATCTGAATGACGCACCGCCAACAGTCCCAGGAGACCACTGTGACCCAGGACCTTCCGTCCGCCACCCAGAAACCTCGCCTTAACGATCTACTCACAACAATGGGGATCACACCCGAGCAGCTGATGGAGATGACCGCCGAGGACCTATTCGCTTCCGCAACACGGTGGCAGGATGCGGTCACTAGCGCCGCCGACGCTAAGAGTTCTACATCCCCCGTCGATCACCTCCTCGACAGCCTGCAAGGGCGATCGATAGGTTCGAAGGGCTGAACTGATCACTGATTGCCCACCAGGTTGGGCCGCTTGCGACAGTCCTGCACCCAAGTTGGGCGCGAGGAGCCAATCTCGCCGCTAATCACGCGCTTTGAGTGCAAGCCATCCTCGAGCCGGACGACGACATATCCGGACACATGGTCCATGCACCGGCAGAAAGCCGTGGTTCAGGCAGCGGGCCCATCCACACCCAGCTGGGGCACGTTCGCTGAGCCGCCTGGCCCGGCCAGGACCTGGGCGGCGGGAATCACACGTTGCATGGAGAAGTTGCTGCCGGCGTAAGCCTGCTCGGTCGGACCGGGATCACGTCGTAGCCGCGGAGCACGCGGGTGGGACGCCGGTGCGGTGGGCCAGCGAGCGAGAGATCGGGGAACCGCCGGAACAATGCCTGTAGCCCGACCTCGCCTTCCATCCGGGCCAATGCGGCGCCGATGCAGTAATGAATACCGCTGGAGAACGCCAGGTTCTCGCCCGCCTCGGGCCGTTGGACGTCGAACCGGTTCGGGTCGGTGAACACCGCGGGATCGCGGTTCGCGCCCCCGAGCAGCAGGACGATCAGCGAACCCGCGTGCATCCGATGCCCCGCCACCTCGGTGTCGCGCAACGCAACTCGTCCGGTGCGCTGCACGGGCGACTCGTAGCGCAGAGTCTCTTCCACGGCCCCGGCCCATCGGTTCGGTTGGGCCCGCAGCACCTCCAGCTGGTCGGGATGGCGCAGCAACAGGACGGCGCCGTTACCGAGCAGGTTGACCGTGGTCTCGAAACCAGCGGCGAGCAGCAGCATCGCGATGCTGCTCAGCTCGTCGAGGGTCAGCTGACTGCCCTCGTCGTGTGCGGTCACCAGGTCGCTGAGGACGTCGTCGCGAGGAGCGCGACGGATTTCGGCGAAGTGGTTGAGCATCCAGCGGTGCAATGCGGCCAGGTCATGCTCGGAGCGGCGGAAGTCGCGGTAGCTCAAGCCGAGTTCCAGCGACAGCGCCGCGCCGGCTCCCCACTCGAGGAACTGGCGACGCATCGCGACCGGTGCCCCGAGCATCTCGGCGATCACGGTGGCCGGCAGCAGGCTGGCGTAACGTTCCACCAGATCCACGGTCGCCTCGCCGGCGTCCGGGCGGGTCTTCGGCGTCGACCGGGCGATCTCGTCAAGCAGCTCGTCGGCTATGTCCTCAACGCGGGAGCGCAGCGCGGCGACTGCCCGTGCGCTGAACGCCCTGGTCACCAGCTTGCGGTAGCGGGTGTGATCGGGTGGGTCGACCGCCAGCATGGACGGTGGCTCGATCGGCCCTAGGACCGGGCGGCCGCCGAGCTTCATGGCCAGCCGCAGCAGCCCGGGTAACCGGTCCAGCCGCATCTGGCCGAAGTCTGGGTTGCGCAACACGGCCAGGCAGACGTCGTGATGCGCGGAGAGCAGCGCCAGCCCGCTACGGACGATCCGGTCCTGCGCGCGCAGCTGGTCGTAGTACGGGAAGGGGTCATCGCGGATCGCTGGGTCGACCATCAGTCGTGAGCCCAGGTCACCAGCACGCACCTGCTGATGCACTGTTCGCCTGATCAAGCCGTGCCGAACCGCCCACCGGATCCTGCAACGTAGCGCCATCGAGACCTCCCGCAACAAAGCCCTGCGCCCGAAAGTATCGCGGCCGGTAAGGGATTGGGGTGGCCTCGGCGGTCGATCAGCCCGCGTAGGACCAGTTTTGCGGTCCCGTCCTTCACCGAGCCGTCGTGGTAGGAACCGGTGGTGGGGTCCGGCCACCGGCCGCCCGTAAAGGTGCTGGCGTCGATGCCTTCACCGTGCAGCGTGACCATCTGCTGTGCCTGGGCGCCGAGCACCGCGGTCAGGGTGGTCACCGCGGCAATGATGAGGCCGGTGTTCACTCCTGCTTCTTCGACGGCCAGCGCTACTCCTGCCCACGAGAAGGCGACTGAACCGAGGGCGACGATGACGCCGACCATGGCGACGATGACTTGACGAGGATGATGCCCAGCGCCAAGTAGAACGCCAGGCTCGCGGCGGCGCAGGAGGCTGGCTGACTTGTCAGCCAGCCAGAGAACCGCATCTGCAACGAATCCCGGAACATACCAATGATTCACTGCAGATTCGGCGATCGGCCGAACCTGGTTGATCTTTCCGGAAAGGTCGGACGAGGAATGTTCACGGCGAGGAATTCCATGCCGACAACTGCGACTGCAAGCAGTAGGTCATAGCCTCCGCGTGCGGTCGGGGAGCGCAATCCACTGCGGCCTGGGCGGACAACTAGCGAGGATCTGCATCGGCGGTATCGACGTCGGCGGGAGCGCCGAGCAGCTCACCGCGTAGCCGGTTGAGCTCGCTCAGCGCGGTGGTGGCACGGGCCCGCCCATTGGCGGCCAGTGCGACCGCGGTGGCTTCGAGCAGCAGCAGGGTGACGGCATGGCTGGACTGCTCGCCAGGCATTCCACGCGGGCAGCTGAGCACGAGGTCGGCGCCATCGACGTCGGCCAGCACGTCGGTCACCAGCAAGACGGGGATCCGCCGGCGTCGAGCCAGACCGATCAGGACCGCGGCGTGGGTGTGCAGGCGGGTATAGGCCAGCAGCAGCAGCGCGTCGCCGCGGCGCAGTCCCATTGCCTGATCGGCCATCGACACCCCGGTAGCAGTGATCGTGGTCGCCGGTCGGCCTACCCGACCCAGGAGCACTGCGGCGTACTGCGCCACGGCGGCCGAGGGCCCCGTGCCACTGAGCACGATCCGCTCGGCGGCGGCCAACAGCGCCACCGCGGCCGGGAATCGCTCATCGAGGCTGTTCCGAGCGGCGTTCAGCGCGGCCCGGTGTACGTCCAGGACGTGTTCCAGCACATCCCTCGGTGCCGTCGCGTGCCGCAGGGTTGCGCCCAGCCGAGCGCTCGGCGTGGGTTGCGGCGGCGGTGCGTCGTCAAGCAGCGCCCGCTTGAGATCCGCCAGACCGCGGTAGCCCAGAGTCTGGGCAGTGCGCACCACGGTGGCATCGCTGGTGCCCAGCCGGGCAGCGATCTCCGCGGCGGAGAAGAACCCGAGCTGGGTGGCGTGCTCGGTGAAGAACCGGGCGACCCTGCGCTGCGCCGGCGCGAGGCCGCCCAGCCCGGCAGCGATCCGGTCGGCGACATGGCGAGTCATCTACTACTCCTCTGGAGCTAGGGCGTAGCAAATGCTACCTTCGGTTGGTGCTGGATCTGGCGGCGGTCGCATTGCCGGCTTTTCTGGCATCCCTGGTGGAGTGCGTCGAGGCTTTCACAATCGTGCTTGCGGTAGGCACCAGTCGAAATTGGCGGGCTGCACTGGCCGGTGCAGCGACGGCCACCGTCGCACTGGCCGCGCTGCTGATCGCGTTCGGGCCTGGGCTGCTCGAGCGGGTCGACGAGCACGTGCTCTTGCTGGTCATCGGGATCCTGTTGCTACTGTTCGGCGGTCGATGGCTGTGCAAAGCCATACTGCGTTCGGCGGGGCTGATCGCCAAGCACGACGAGTCCACCGCCTTCACTGACGAGGTCGACGCACTCGGCCGGACACGGCGCGCCCGCGGGTTCGACTGGGCCGGATTCGCCGTCAGCGGCAAGGGAGTGTTCCTCGAAGGCGTGGAGGTGGCGTTCATCGTGCTCACTCTCGGCGCTACCAGCGGCGGGTACGCCGCTCCTACCTTGGGTGCCGGCGCCGCCCTGGTGCTGGTCGTCGTGGCTGGCGCGGCGTTGCGTCGACCGCTGACCCGGGTCCCGGAGAACACACTCAAGTACGCCGTCGGCGCGATGCTGGTCACTTTCGGGGTGTACTGGACCGCGGAGGGCCTCGGCGTGGCCTGGACCGGCGGCGCCACCGCGCTGGGTTACCTGCTCGCCGCCACGTTGGCGCTGTCCTGGCTCAGCGTGCGGTGGTTGCGCCGCCCGGAGCCCGCTGAGCTGGTGGTGTCTCGGTGAGCGCAGTGCTCAAGACGGTCATGACCGCAGGGCGCGAAGTGTTTGGCCTACTAGTCGACGACGGCGCAGTGGCCATCGGCATCTTGGTCGCGGTCGGCGTGGCCGCAGTGCTCAGCTTCTCTGGACTGTTCGGCTCTGGCGACGCGATCGGCTGGGTGCTGTTCACGCTCGTGTGGCTGGCACTGGCGGTGTCGCTGCGCCGAGCCCGCTCTCGGTTGAGCCAGGCTGGCGGCGAGCCGGGGAACAAACCAGCGACCTGATGCAGGACAATGGCAGCCGTGGTGACACCGCGTGAGGGACTGGAAAGACTGCGCGCCGCGGCGGCGTCCGGTGAGCTGCACGCGCTGTGCCAGCGGTGGCACGTCAACCTGCTCACGGTTTTCGGTAGCGCGGGCCGGGGTGAGCCGGATCCGCGAGATCTCGACATCGCAGTCCTGACCGAACACGGCGCTGACTTCGACCTGTTCAGGTTCATCACCGAGGTGGTCGCCCTCGTAGGCCTGGAGCAGGTGGACGTGGCCCACCTCAACGCCGCTGGACCGCTGCTGCGAGAACGTGCCCTGGTTGGCTCGAACATTCTCTATGAGAGCGAACCCGGAACGTGGGCACGTGTATCCACGGCTGCTGTCATGGAGCGGATGGACACCGAGTGGCTGCGCCGGCTGAGCCTGGAACTACTGGCAGGATGACGCCGCGCAGGCTGGACCCAGCCGTCATCCTGGAGCGGCTGCGCGAGATCCAGTTGCTCCTTGCCGACCTCGTCGAGATTGGCGAAGTGGACGCCGAGCGGCTGCGGCGTGAACGATCGACCCGGCACGTCGTCGAGCGCGTGCTCAGCCAGATCGTTGAGCTCGCCGGATCGATCAACACTCACATCGTGGCAGCGCTGCTTGGCCGCTCACCAGAAAGCTACGCTGACTCGTTCGACGAGGTTGCGCGAGCTGGCGTCGTCGAATGGGACCTCGCCGCCGCACTGCGCCCGTCCGCTGGTATGCGCAACGTGCTGGTGCACAACTACCTCGAGGTGGACCACGGCAAGGTGTCCGCAGCCATCCCGCTCGCACTGGAGCAGTACGACGAGTACGTGGGGCATGTCGCGCGCTGGCTCCGCGACTACGCCGCGGAGCCCTCGTGATCCTCTTCAGGAGGTGGCAACCCGGGCCAGGGACGGCCTGATCTGATCCAACCCCCACCGGACGCTCAGCACCGTTGGGGTTCGTAGCGCGGACGCGGTGGGAAGATCGATCACGATGTACCGCCCTTCCCGCACCCCTCGGAGGCTGCGGAACAGCTCGAGGCCTTCGACCTGGCGCTGCAGCTCGTTGGTGGCGTACAGCATGATGACGATGTCGGCGTCCAGCACAGACATGTTCTCGAAGCTCAGGTCTCCGCCCGGGTTGCCGGGAGCGATGTCTGGCAACTGGCGGACCGACGTCGGCAGTTGCATGCCCAGTCCTTGGAGGAGCTTGACGCTGGGATCCTGGTCCGACTTGAGCGTCACGATCTTGCCGGGTTCGTAGGCGAAGGAGTACGTGACCGTCTTGCCGACGAGGCTCGGATTCGCGTCCCGTACCGCGCGGATGGCCGCTTCGGTCTCGGCCACGACCTGCCGGCCGCGCTCCTCGAGGCCGAGCGCTCGCGCATCGACCATGACCTGTTCCTGCCAGCTCTGCGCGCCCCACGCGGTCGCGTAGCCGACGGTGGGGGCGATCTGGGACAGCCTGGGATAGTCGATCTCGAGTCCGAAATCGTTGACGGCCAGGATGAGGTCCGGGTTGAGGGCAGCCACCTGCTCGATGTTCACTCCCGCGGCACCTTCACCTTCCGCCCCGGCCGGGACGTCGATGAGTGTCGTCTTGGTCAGGTCGATCCTATCTTCCAGCCAGGGCGCCAGGCCGCTGTCGTAACTGGTGTTGCGGACGATGCCGACCGGGGTGATCCCGAGAGCGACCGCGATGTCCTCGTCGCCGACGGTCACGACGCGCTTGGGCGGTGCGGGGATGGTGGTGCTGCCAAACTTGTGCTCGATGGTGACGGGGAAGGCGGAGTCGCCGCGCGGCGTGCTCGGCTCGGCCGTATTTGTGGTCGGCGACGAGCCGCAGGCGAGGAGGACCGACCAGAGCATCGCGGTCAGCGCTGCGGAAGCCCCAGCGCGCGTCATCGCTGTGCCGCTGCGGTCATGGGGTCGCCCAACTGCAAGTCGGCGCTGGCGATCTCGGTAGGAAACGTGAACTCAGGGGTGGTGCGATTGCGCATGGACATGGCGGATCCTCCGACTTCCTCAACAAGGGTTTTGGCTGGAGCGATGGCGAAGGTCTCGGCGAGGTTGTCGCTGGATCGGGGCGACCCGTCGAACTGGCGGAGAGTCGTGGTGTGACCTGGGTGGTCGGGTCGGCGGCGATGCCCTCTATCTCGGCGGCGTTCTGCTCGTAGGTCCATGACTACTGGCAGGCCAGGATCAATCGGCCGGTGACCGGCGACCTTCTCCAGCGGAACTTCTGCCTCGCTGTTCTCCCCGCCGCCGCCGGTGAGGATTTCGACCTGCGCCGTGCCGAGCTTGGATGCCAGCCACGGCGCGTGTCCGTCGGTCGCGTTGAAGTACCCCGTCATGGCCGGCGCCCCGCCGAGCGCCACGACCCGTGTGGGTTCCGCTGGGACCACCGTGCTGCCCGGCTTGTGCGTGATGGTCACCGGGAATGCCGCCGCGGTGTCCGGCTCGGATGGAGCTGGCGACGTGGTGTTCCCGGCGCAGGCGACCACTGAAAGAACATCAGTGCTACGCATAGCGAGCTCGCAAGGGGCGCAACGCGGTGGACCGGCGTGGGATGAGGTCGTCGTGTGCGGACATGGCCGGTTCCTCCGGGCTCTCAGGTGGTGAAGCTGGTTGCGGGAACCTCGGGCTCGGCCGGCTGGCGGTTGCGGCGGCCGACGGGAACGATCAGCGGGGTGCCGGCGACCGGATCGGTGAGCACCCGCGCGTCGAGCTCGAAGACTTCCCGGAGCAGGGCCTCGGTGAGCACCTCACGGGGTGGACCCTGGGCGATGATCCGTCCGGCACGCATCGCGATCAGCCGCTGCGCGTAACGGGCGGCCATGTTGAGGTCGTGCAGCACCATCACCACAGTGCGCCCGGCCTCGGTGTGCAGCCGCTCCACCAGGTCGAGCACGTCGACCTGATGAGCCAAGTCCAGGAACGTGGTGGGCTCGTCGAGCAACACCAGGTCGGTGCCCTGGGCCAGCGCCATCGAGATCCAGGCGCGTTGCCGCTGGCCGCCGGACAGCTCGTCGACGGTCCGCTCGGCGAACTCGGTGATGCCGGTCCAGCCCAGCGCCTCGGCCACCGCGGCCTCGTCGTCGGAGGACCATTGCCGGTACCAAGCCTGATGGGGATGCCGGCCGCGGGCGATCAGATCGGCGACGGTGAGGCCCTCGGGCGCGATCGGAGACTGTGGCAGGACTCCCAGTACCTTCGCGACCTCCCGGGTGGGTATCCGGTCGATCCGCTTGCCGTCCAGCAGCACATGGCCCCGCTTGGGGCGCATGAGCCGGCCCAGGGCACGCAACATGGTCGACTTACCGCAGCCGTTCGGACCGATCACCGCGGTGACGGTGCCGTCCAGCACGTCGAGGTCCAGCCCGTCGACCACGACATTGTCGTCGTAAGCCAGCTGCAGGTCGCGGGCTTGCAGACGGATCTGGTCAGTCATGCGGTGGACACCTTCCGGTTGCGGCGGACGAGCAGGTACAGCAGGTAGGGAGCGCCGAGCACGGCGGTGACGATGCCGACCGGCAGCTCGCTGCCGAGCACGGTCCGTGCGATGAGGTCCGCGGTCACGGTGAGCAGCGCGCCGTAGACCGCTGAGGTCAGCAGCGGTGGGCGGGCCGCGCCGATCAGGCGCTGGCAGATCTGCGGTACCACCAGCGCGACGAACACGATCGGGCCGGCGCTGGATGCGGCGATCGCGGCCAAAATGACTGCCACGATGATCAACGCTGTGCGGGTTCGGTTCACCCGCACGCCGAGGCCGCGGGCGGTGTCGTCGTTGAGTTGTAGCGCGGCCAGCCCGAAGGTCAGCATTAGCGCCACCGGCATCAGCACTCCCAGGGCCAGCGCTACCGGCATGACGTGCTCCCAGCCACGGCCGTTGAGGCTGCCGACAAGCCATACCGTGGCCTGGGCGGCGGCGAAGATCTGGGCGATGACGAGCATCCAGGAGATGATCGCCCGGGACACCGCGTCCATCCCGATGCCCACGAGTACTAATCGGTAACCCTCGATGCCGCCCCGCCAGGCCAGTGCGTAGACCAGCGCGGCGGCGCCGAGCCCACCGACCAGCGCGGCGATCGGTATCCCGATCGCGCCCAGGGTGGCTCCGATCGCGCCGTAGCTGCCGCCGAGCACGATGACCGTGACCGCGGCGGCGCTGGCGCCGGCGGTGAAACCGAGGAAGTCTGGACTGGCCAGCGGGTTGCGCGCGATCGTCTGGAGGATCGCGCCGGACAGGCCAAGCGCCGCGCCGACCAGCACGCCGGTCAGCGTGCGCGGCAGCCGCAGCTCCAGCACGATGAACTGGTCCGCGCGGTCGCCACCGCCGAGCAGGACACTGAACACCTCGCCGATCGAGATCGGGAAGTCGCCGCGGCCGATATTCACCGCTGCCATGACTACGATCAGCGCCAGCCCGACCACCGTGACCACGATCATCCTGGGCCGCCACACCCCGGAGAACCGGCCGACTCGCAGCGGCGGGCGACCAGCCACCCGCTCGCGCTGCAGCGTCCCAGTGGTCCCAGCCGCCTCCTTGATCGTCACAGTTTCACCAGGCGGCGACGGCGCACCAGCGCGATGAAAAACGGTGCCCCGATCAGCGCGAGCACGATGCCTACCTGCAGCTCTCCTGGTCGCACCACGCCCCGGCCAATCACGTCGGCGGTCAGCAGCAGCACGGCACCGCCCAGCCCAGCGGCGGGTAGCAGCCAACGATGATCCGGTCCGGTCAACGCCCGCGCCACGTGCGGCACCACCAACCCGACGAACGCGATGGGCCCGCACGCCGCCACCGCAGCGCCGGCCAGCAGCGTGATCGCCACCAGCCCGGTCCCGCGGGTCACCGCGACTCGCTGCCCCAGCGCCCGGGCGACGTCCTCGCCCAGGGCCAGCAGGTTCAGGCCGGGCGCGTTGAGCACCGCCAGTATCAGCCCGGCCAGCAGGAACGGCGCAACCTGGGCCGCAACTGCGGCATCACGGCCGGCCAGCGAGCCGACCACCCAGAACCGGTAAGCATCAAGCGTTGCAAGGTCCGCCAGCAGCAGCGCCTGGATCAGCCCGTAGAGCAGGAAGCTCACCGACACTCCGGCCAATGCGAGGGTCACCGGTGTCGGCCCGCCCCGGCCCAATGACCCCAGCATGAACACCAGCGCACTGGCTGCGAATGCTCCGGCGAAGGCGAACCACACGTAACCGAACAAGCTCGTCACACCGAACGCGTAGATGCCCAGCACCACGAAGAAGGCCGCGCCCGCCTCCACCCCGAGGATGCCGGGGTCGGCGAGCGGGTTGCGGGTGTGGCCCTGCATCAGGGCTCCGGCGACCCCGAGTGCGATGCCCACTCCGATCCCGAGCACGGTGCGCGGCGCCCGCAGCGAGCGGACCACGATGTCGTCCTCGGTGCCAGTCGGTGACCAGATCGCGTCCCACACCGCGCCGATCGCAATCGGCTTGGCTCCGACCGCCAGGCTAGCCAGCACCGCCAGAACCAGCAGGACAAGCAGCCCGGTGACGACCAGCAGGCGGCGGCGTCGCAGCCCGCCCGGACGGGCCGAAACCGTCGCCGGTGGTGGAGGGATGGTCGTCGACGTCACGAAAGTCTCTCCGTCCCTCGATCGAGGGTCACCGGCTTAGGCTTGCCTACAGTAAGTTAGAGACGGCTAAATACCTAGACCGGGTGGACGCTCGGTTGCCTGCCGATCGGGGATGCCGGCAGCTGTATGCCGGTCGCCCTGGCTATGAGGTCGTCGCGTAACCCTTCATGTCGTCAAGAACCAGATCAGCGGCGATCGGCCCGATGCCGAGGTACCACAGGTCATCCGGTACCTCGTGTGCCCGGCCACTCGACACCGCGTCGAGGCGTTGCCACAGCGGCCCCGCCGTGAGACTGTCCTGCTCGGTCTCGCCGTACGAGGCGTAGAACAACACATCACCGTCAGCTAGGGAGAGCTGCTCCCGACTGATTTCGACGAACGTCTTGTCGACCTGTTGGGACTGCGGGCGGGCGAAGCCGGCATCACTCAGGATGGTCCCGATGAAGGAGCCTTCGCCGTAGAGCCGGATGCCGGTCGGGATGAACCGGACCATGCTCACCGCCACCTTGCCTGGGTCACCGAACTGTTGCCCGACCTGCTTCGCCTTCTGCTCGTAGTCGGCCAGGATGCGTTGAGCCTGCTCCCGCTTGCCCAGCGCTTCGCCCGCGAGCAAGAAGTTCTCCTTCCAGGCCACCCCGACGCTCTCGGCAAACACGGTAGGGGAGATCTGGCTGAGTTCGTCATAGAGCTCCTCATGGCGCACCTTGTTGGACAAAATCAGGTCCGGCCGCAAGGCGGTGATCTCTTCCAGATTGGGGGCGTTGATGGTGCCGACCATCGTCACGTCCTGGGCACGATCGGCCAGGTAGGACTGCAGTCCAGAGGTGGCGTCGGCGCGGACCGCACCCACCGGAGTGACGCCCAGGGCGAGCACCGAGTCCAGCTCACCGGTGTCGAGCACGACCACGCGCTCCGGCGTGCCGGTGATTTCGGTGCTGCCCATCGCGTGCTGCACGGTGCGGGCAGCGGCGTGGGATCCGCCCGCGCCCGCTGCGCCCGGCTCCGCTCCTGAGCCACCGCAGCCGCTCGCCAGTAGAGCGACCAACGCGGAGACCACAACGATCAGCTGACGGGGTTGTCGCATCCGCGCTCCTCAGATAGGGAAGGCTGACCTAAATGAAAATAGCCCAAATGGGACAGACCCGCACCCATTAGGGGCTTGACCCCCGCGGCAGTCAGGGGCGGCGGGAATGCTCCGGATCTCGCGACTGGTTGAGCACAGTGCTGCCGTCAGCAGAAGACCGTATTGGGGTTGGTGTTCGTGGACGTGGAACCAACGTCCACGAACACTGCACAGATCGCTGAGCGGTTGCCTCGCGAGGTCTGGGTGCTGGTCGTGGTCAGCTTCGTGATCGCAATCGGCTTCGGCATCGTCGCACCCGCGTTGCCGACATTTGCCCGCAGCTTCGACGTCAGCGTCACGGCGGCCTCGATCGTGGTGAGCGCGTTCGCGTTCATGCGGTTGGCGTTCGCGCCGGCCAGCGGCAAGCTGGTCTCGGCCTTCGGCGAGCGACCGGTCTACATCTGGGGCATCATCCTGGTCGGCCTGTCCACCGGCGCCTGTGCGTTTGCTACGGGCTACTGGCAGTTGCTGGTGTTCCGGGCGCTGGGCGGTATCGGATCGACCATGTTCACCGTCTCGGCGCTCGCGCTGCTGATCAGGCTCACCCCACCGCTGCTGCGCGGCCGGTCCACCAGTCTGTGGGCCACCAGTTTCCTGCTCGGTAGCGTCGCCGGTCCGTTGGTCGGTGGCGCGTTGATCGCCATCTCGCTGCGCGCACCGTTCATGGTGTATGCGGTGGCGTTGTTCGTCGCCGCCGCGGTGGCCTGGGTTTTCTTACGGCGCTCCACCTTGGCCAATGCAGTATCGGCCAGCGACGACCCAGCATTGACTGTCCGTGAGGCACTGGGAAATCCAGCTTACCGAGCCGCGCTGGCGTCCAACTTCGCCAACGGCTGGGCGCTGTTCGGCGTGCGAGTCTCGCTGGTGCCGCTGTTCGTCGTCGAAGTGCTGAATCGGGACGGGTCGCTGGCCGGGTTGGCGCTGTCGGTCTTCGCCGCCGGCAACGTGGCTGCGTTGACCTTCTCCGGCAGGCTCGCGGATTCCCTCGGGCGCCGCCCGCCGATGCTGGTGGGGCTGATCGTCACCGGTGGGGCGACAATCTGGCTGGGCTTCACCGGTGGGGTGCCGGAGTTCCTGACTGCCGCTGTCGTCGCTGGTGTCGGTACCGGGCTGATCACGCCGGCACAGGGCGCCACGGTGGCCGATGTGATCGGTTCGCGGGCCAAGGGCGGTCCGGTGCTCGCCGCCTTTCAGATGACTGCCGATATCGGTGCAATCCTCGGTCCGATCGCCGCCGGGCTGCTCGCCGACCAGCTTTCCTACGCCGCGGCCTTCACCTTGACCGGTGCCCTCTCGCTGCTTGCCGCGGTGGCCTGGCTGCGCGCACCGGAGACACTGCCCCGGGCGCAGGACAGCACCGCAACGGACATCTCCGCCGAATGCGGCTGCCGCGATGAAGGCCCCGAGGTACCGACCGGGCAGCGGATGGCTGGGCGGCCGCGCGCGCCGGAGGCGTGACGCCGCTCAGCTCGTGCTGACACCGATCAGCGCGCCAACCAAGTAGGTCGCTACCGCGGCGATCGCGCCGAACCCCACCTGGCGCAGCCCGCCCAGCCACCACGAGCGGATGGTGAACCGTGACGCGAGCGCCCCGGCCACGAACAATCCCACCGCCCCCATGCCGAGGCCTGCGGCCAGCGAGTCGAAGCCGAGCAGGTAGGGGATCAGCGGGATCAGGGCGCCGATCGCAAAGCACAGGAACGACGAGCCGCTGGCTACCCAGGGGGAGGGTTGCTCGTCGGGATTCACCCCGAGCTCCTGGTTGATGTGCACCCGGACCGCCAGCGACGGGTCGGCGTGCACCTCGTCGGCCACCTGCTGCGCGGTCATGCGGGTCAACCCCATCTGCATGAAGGAGGTGATCAGCTCGGTCTTCTCCGCGGCCGGGTGCCGGCGCAGCTCGTCGCGTTCCACCGTGACCTCGGCGCGGACAGCGTCGTTCTGCGTCTCGACCGATGCATACTCGCCCAGCGCCATCGAGAATGCGCCTGCCACCAGCCCGGCCATCCCGGTCAACACGATCAGGTCGGCACCTGCCCCGCCGCCGCCCACCCCGGCGACCAGCGCGATGTTGGTCACCAAACCGTCCATCGCGCCGAAAACCGCCGGTCGTAGCCATCCTCCGGATAAGTCCTGGTGGACGTGCCCGACCTCGTCACCTGGACCGACAGCCATCCCGCACCTCCGTGGCACCGTCGCCGATCCACGGTACGGAGCACACCGGATCCACTTGAAACTCAGGTTCGCCTCGCCATGGGCAGCCTCGCCTGTATCGTTACGCTGATCGAGTGCCTCGCCCGTCCCCCGCCGTCCTCGACGGCCTGGGCACGGTGGCGCGGTGCGGACTGGCCGCGGTGTTGGCAGTCTCTGGGCTGCTCAAGGTCGTTGATCCGGCCCAGACCCGGATCGCGGTAGCGGCCTACGAAATACTGCCTGCCGGCTTGGTCGGCCCGGTCGCGACAGCTTTGCCGCTGGTCGAACTGGTACTGGCAACCCTGCTGGTAGCGGGGGCGTTCACCCGGTGGACCGCGCTCGCCTCAGCGACATTGCTGATGGTGTTGATGATCGGGATAGCCCAGGCCTGGGTCCGTGGGCTGTCCATCGACTGCGGTTGCTTCGGCGGTGGCGGGGCGGTGGCCGAGGGCGCCACCCGCTACCCGCAGGAGCTCGCGCGGGACTTCGGCCTGTTGCTGATGGCGTTGTGGCTGGTAGTGCGGCCCCAAACGACATTAAGCATCGACGGTTGGCTGCGCACCGATCCGGACAGGCAGTGCCATCGTGCCGGGTATCCGACCGGATAGGCGGAGGGACGTGTTGTGGGCGGTGCCGAACGGGGCGAGGCAAAGCGCAAGCAGCAGGCTGCCCAGGCGGTGACGGCGGCCCGTGGAAGTGGAGGACCCAGCCGCGGGGTAGTGGCCGCAGTCGCCATCGTCGTCGCGCTCGCCATCGTCGTCGGACTCGGGCTGTGGTTGCAGAACAGCAACAAGCCCGACGACCTCCCAGCCGCGATCCCGGTCGCCGCTGCCGGCCCGCAGTATCCGGTGGCATTGCAGGGCGACACCGTGGTGACCGGCAGCCCCGAGGCGCCGGTGACCATCGACATCTATGAGGACTTCCTGTGCCCGGGCTGCGCGGAATTTGAGAAGCTCTACCACGAGCAACTCGCGCAAGCCGCCGCTGACGGCAAGGCGCGGGTGGTGTATCACCCGGTCGCGATCCTGGACCGTTATTCAGAACCAGCCGGGTATTCGACCCTGGCTGCCGGTGCAGCCTTCTGCGCTGCCCAGGCCGGCATCTTCCCCCGGTTCCACGACAGCCTGTTCGCCACCCAGCCGGCTGAGGGCGGTCCAGGATGGACGAGCGGCCAGCTCCAGCAGCTCGCTCGCGACCTGGGGGCCGGTGACAGTGTCGCGCGCTGCATGCAGGCCGGTACCGATCGGCGGGTGGCCGCCTCCACTGAGATCGCCAAGCGCTTCATCAGTGGCCTGCGTACCGACGGCCGGTTCGGTACTCCGAGCGTCGTCGTGAACGGCTCGCTCGTCGACATCGGCGATCCAAGCTGGTTGGACCAGGCACTGAGCCGCGTTCAACGCTGACTTGGTCCTGTTGCGGGAGGATCTTCGGTCTCGTGTACGGTGACCTACGCGTCGCAGCAGGCCTGTGGCGATCTCTTCGGGGCTGTAGCGCAGCTGGTAGCGCACCGCACTGGCAGTGCGGGGGTCAGGGGTTCGAATCCCCTCAGCTCCACACATGAAGTTCCAGATGAACCCCTGCATAGGTGGGCGACCCCAGACGAACGCGCTGGCCTACCAGCGTGATCTGCGGCAGCGGCGCTTGGACGCCGTCGGTGATGCCTGGCAGGTGCGCCGGGCGTGTCCGCGCGGCCGTATCCGCAGCCCAAACGCCGGCCGCCGGACCGAGCTAAGCAGGTAAACGTGCCCGCGGTCGCGACCGCCTCGGCGACCGACGTTGCCAGCTTGCAGGCGCTCAGCGGCAGAAGAGGACATCACGTCCGGCGACTCACCCTGCATGAATGTGCGATGGTGTACAGCTGATGACGTCATCCTGATCTAGTGTGCTTGCGATCGCTAGCGGAACGTTTCGTCGAACAGATCGAGCATCGCCCGCCATGACCGTTGCGTTGAGATCCGGTGGAATCGCAGTCCGGGGACTTTGATGCGATCGACCTGGGGATGGGTGAAGCTGTGCTGCGCCCCGCCGTAGAGGTTCATCCGCCAGTCCACGCCGGCGGTGCGCATCTGCTCTTCGAACATCAGCCGCTCGCCGACTGAGATCAGCGGGTCCTCGGTGCCGATGCACACGAGCACCTTGCCGGTGATGTTGCCCGCATCCAGTGGCCGGGGGGTCGCCAACCGCGGGTGGAACCCGACCACGACTGCGAGGTCGGTGCCGGCTCGGGCCAGTTCCAGGACCAGGTGACCGCCGAAGCAATAACCGATGCCGGCGACCTGCGTGGTGTCCGCGCGCGGCTGTGCAAGAAGGACGTCCAGGCCAGCGCGGGCGAGGCCGCGGGTGCGCTCCGGGTCGTGCCACAGCTCGTCAAGCCGGGCCATCATGGCTTCCCTGTCAGTCATGGGTTTGCCGCCGCCCTGATAGTCAAGGGCGAACGCGACGTAACCCAGCTCGGCGAGCTGATCCGCTCGGGAGCGCTGGTGCTCATCAAGCCCCGGGCCCTCGTGAGCGATGAGAACCGCGGGATGTCGGCCTTGGCCAGCCGGCAAGGCAAGCCGGCCAACCATCGTCCTGCCATCGGCCCCGTACTCGATGTCGGTCGCCGTCGTCATGGCCGACGGTGTATCACGGAATCTCCCAGGCAAACTCGTCGTCCGCTGGCGGCGAAGATCCTCGACAGTAGGCACGCTCATCGGCAGATGAGTGCCTCTGGACTCTCTCGTTGACACGGGGCGCGGAGTGGACGTGGGGCCGCGTACCGGATGCCACTCCGGACCGTCTACCGACCATTGAGTGCAGCACAACCGTAAGACCCTGGCCTCGGGCTGCGCGCCGACGTGGTGCTCGTCGGGATCAGCTTCGCGTGCAGTGGGTACTCTGCGCTGGCCAGTGGCTGCGGTGAGCGTGGGCGTGCCTGAACTACGAGTTCCGCAGCGCCCCGAGCAGCGCCTTGAGCCATGGCCCAAGGTCGTCGGGTCCCCGCGCCGAGATCAGGTTGCCGTCGACGACCGTCACCTCGTCCACCCAGTCGACGCCGGCATTTTCCATGTCGTCACGGATTGCGCTGAAGCTCGTCGCACGCCGGCCCTTGAGTATCTTCGCCGAGATCGGGACCCAGCCAGCGTGGCAGATGAACGCGATCGGCTTGCCCTTGGTGTCAAACGCTTTCACCAGGTCGAGTACCCGCTGTGACCGACGCAGCGTGTCGGGGGCGAACCCGCCGGGAATGACCAGCGCGTCGTACTCCTCTTCGAAGACCTCTTCGATGGTGGCTTGGACCTGAACTGGGCCATGGCCCTTCTTGCCGGTGATCGGTGTGTCGTCGAGTCCTGCCACGGTCACCGAGGCGTTCTCTTCCTGGAGTCGGTACACCGGGTAGAGCAGCTCGATGTCCTCGAACAGGTCGGCGGCAAGAACCAATACCTTCTTGTCAGCAAGCGACATGGGATGACAGTAGCCGCCCAGCGGAAAACACACGACGTGAGCGGGCTGGGATTCAACGGGTGTGATGTGGTGCGGAAGCTGGTCGGTCGTCAGCGCGCCACATGCCCCGCTGGGTGGGTGGTCTGTGTTGTCAAGGATCTTGGACGGCCCTGATGCATTGAGCGTTCGGTCCACCGGGGCTGGCCCGCCAAAGCCCACGTGGCATGCGTTCGAATGCCGGCTTGTTACGGTTTTCCAAGATGCCTGAGGGGTCTGCCTCGCTGCTGTGGTTCATGGTGAGGACGCCTTCGCCTTAATGCCCTTAATGCACAGTGTCCTCGTTCCCCGACTAACGTCCGCCAGACAGACGCCGCAGTGTCGACGCCGCAATCGGCATGATCGCCGTTGGCGGGTCGATCTGGCGGAAGCTATTGGGTCGTCCCAGCTACTTGCTCGACCCTCGGGCGAGACCTTCCTCGACGACTTGCCGCGCGTTGTCGGCGCCGCCCCACCCGTCGACGGCTACCTCGTGGCCCTCTCGTCGTTTATAGGCCAGGAAGAAATGTGCGATCTCGTCGACGAGCTGTTCCGGAGATCACCGAGTTCGTCGATGCTTTGCCAGTTCGGATCCTCGCAGGGCACGCAGACCACCTTGGGTTCGCGTTCGTCCCGGTCGCATAGCCATAACACGGCTACTGGCTTGGTGTGGATGGCGCAGCCCGGGGAACGTTGGTTCAGACACGATGATCAGGACGTCCATCGGTTCCCCGTCGGACGAGTAAGCGCCGCGGATGAAGCCGTAGTCGGTGGGGAATACCACCGAGGCGGACAGGAA
>JALZDU010000427.1 GCA_030862405.1 Actinomycetota bacterium
GTTCTGCCACGGGACGCCCGCGCTTGACCGCGCTGGCTTGGGCTAGGTACGGGATGTCTTGAGCGCCATACCTGTCATCACGGCAGTGGCGCGGATCTTGGACATGCCCATGGTGATCTTTGTCGCCATGGTTTCGAAAGAACAAGCTTGGTGCACCTTCGTGGGCGGCTTTCACACCCGTCGCCGGAGGTCAGGCGGCTGCTGGCGATGGCAGACACGGAGAGTCGGCAAGACGTAACGCAGTGTGGCAGGCGACAAGCACAATGTCAGTCTTAGGCGCCGCGGTCGTATTTGACCTTCAGCTGCGATGATGCTCTCTCGATCCATTCTTCGTGCTGATTGACTTGGTGGTCGCGTGCAGTGAATTCTATCTTGATATGATCGACGTCGCCAGTGAGACGGTCGAGCGCAGCGTAGACACGCTCGCCGTCTGCCTTGGTGTCGATCTTTGCTTCAAGCGCATCAAATCGCTCGGTCATGTAATTAAATAACTTGGTAAATTGATCACCTTGCATATTGCTCTACTATGCGCTTCGTGCATCCGAATTGCAAGGCTAGGAACGTACGTTTTGTCGCTTAGCGTAGGTCAACGCCTTACTCGCCCAATAGAGCCACTCCTTATCATTTAAGCTCAGTGATAATTTGGCCCAACCTGGCTCAGTTGCCACCCCGTCGATGAGGTACCAGGGCGTCACTCCATCCAGGCGGAGGAGGTGACGCATAGTTCGAGCGGGTAGCTTGACAATTGGCTGACTTTGATGGACGACAAGGAATGGGACGCTGTCGAGTTCATAGCTAAGCCGGTGATAATGCTGGCCGCAGGTGATGGTTGGCTGGCGTTGGCAGAGGGCCGTCGTTAGCCGGGTAAGCCGTGCGGTCGAGGTCGCCGCCGAGCTCGACCGGGTCAGGGCTCGATCGGGTTGAGCTCGATCGGATTAGGGCTCGATCAGGTCAGGGACCGACGGGCGGCGAACACGAGCACGTCGGCGCGAAACTCCGGGCGAACCGCGCCCAGCAGCCGTTCCAGCAGCACCCGCCGGCCAGGCCGCCGCGGCCGCGGTCACAACTGCACTGTGCTGTCGGTGAACCAGCCCGCCTGCTCCAGCACCTGGCGGGCGTCGGCGCGCTCAGGTGCCCGTAGACCTCGACGGTCGTGGTCACCGAGGCGTGCCCGAGCAGCCGGCTCACCACCTCCACCGGGGTGCCCGCGCGCAGCAGCCCGGTGGCGTAGGTGTGGCGGCACCAGTGCGGGTCGAAGTCGGTCCCGGTGCGACGGCGCAGCCGTTTGACCAGGTCATAGACCGCGGCGTAGGTCAACGGGTGGCCGCGCGGTTCGCCCCAGAGGTTGACGAACACGTAGTCGCTGTCCAGGTCGCCGTACTCGCCGTGCAGGTAGTCGGCGTAGAGCCGGACCAGCCCGGCGCTGGTTGGGATCGTCCGCGGCGCCACGGACTTGGCGCGGGCCCCGTTGTCGTTGATCCGCCCCACCACCGTGACCGTGCGCTCGGCCGCGGCCCAGTCCTCGTGGCGCAGCCCCAGCGCCTCCCCGATCCGCATCCCGGTGTCATGCAGCACCGCGAACAACAACCGGTCCCGCAGCCGGTCGCAGGCGTCCAGGATCGCCTGCACCTCGACGGCGGTCAGGATCCGTGGGTGCTTGCGCGGCACCTTCAACCCGATCGCTCGCCGCGCCGCCGGCGCGGACTTGCTGATGTGGTGCAGGAACGGCCGCCACGACGTCCCACGGCGCCCGGCTGGCTGCCAGCTCGTCAACAGCTCGCCCAGATCGACGCCGTGGCGGGCGGCGTGCTGGTAGAACGCGCTGACCGCTGACAGCTTCCGGTTCACTGTCGCCTCGCCGCAGTGGGCCCCCACCGACGGCAACACCGCGACCTGCCCGTCCCGCGCCGGCGGGGGCAGCCGCAGCCAGGCCACGAACTCGCCGACGTCCTCCAGCCGGACCTCGCGCCAGTCCAGCGCGCGGCCGGCGAGGAACACGAACCAGTCCTTCAGATCATGGGCGTATGACCGTGTTCGGCGAGCGGTCGACGTCGGTGAGGAACGCCAGGTAGCGCTCGACTGGCTCGACCGGCACCCCGTCCGGACCGAGCACCGTCCACGATCTACGCCGCGAAACGGGCATCACCACCTGTTGAACGAACATCGAACCTCCCGGGACTCCACGTGCTGGACCGCGGGAGATAACCACGTCCACCAGGCAGAACCAGGGACCTCGAGTGCCCGTCAACGACGTCCAGGACACCCTTGGAGCGGCTCCAGATAACCCAGGAGCGACTCAACCGGGAGATCCGCCGCCGCACCGACGTGGTCGGGATCTTCCCCAACCGCGACGCCCTGATCCGCCTGGTCGGGGCCGTGCTCGCCGAGCAGCACGACGAGTGGATCGAGGGCCGCCGCTACCTCGGCCTCGAGGTCCTCAAACGAGCCCGCCTGACCGCCGTCCCCGACTCCACCACCGCACCCGAGGAGGTCTCCACCAGCGACATCCCAGCGCTCAGCGCCTAACAACTACAGAAGATCACGCGTTCGCCGCGAAACACCACGTCCAGGGACTTGACCGCCCGGCGGCCCGCAGGTAGAGCGTCATGCCCTGGCCGGTTGTGGAACGACGGTCGAAGGTCAGCTCCGCGGCGCAGCGAAATTGCAGCGTCCAGCAGGTCATCCAACGGCACGACCACTACTGTGC
>JALZDU010000476.1 GCA_030862405.1 Actinomycetota bacterium
GGCGACCGTCAGCGAGAGTCCACGCCAGCTGCGGATCTCGCGCAGCCGGCGGCCAATCACGTTGTCTGTCTCCCCGGGGGCGGTCACTGTGCACACCTCCGACCTCGCTGGGCTCAGTACGAGATCCACCGGCCACCAAGCGTACCGACGGTCTGCACCGCCGCTGACCGGACGCAATGCCTGCTTGTGCCGGAGCGCAGGTCCACCATCAGTACGGTCGGCGCATGCCCCCAGCGGAGCGAGCTCGCGGGCGTCCGAGCGTTTGCCGACAGCGGCCGGCGCCTGGGCGCCCGCCGAGGGGATGTCCCACCTCGCCTCATCGCCTACTGTCGGATGAGCTGGATCGCCACATGGGAGGTGCGTGAGCAGACTCCGATTCGGCTACCACGAGGTGTTGATCGGGGAGCGCCACTCCACCGGTGGTGACCGTGACGCCCACCGACGGGATTGAAGGGGACTTGTAGTGCTGACAGAGGCTTTGGCGGCGTTGGCCGCCGCGGGGGGGACGGCGGTGGTGGGGGCGATGGCCACTGACGCGTGGCAGGCGGCCCGTTCGGGCATCACCCGCGTCCTCAGCCGTAGCGGGTCGCCGCGGCAGGAGGTCATTGAGGCGCAGCTTGATGAGGACGCCGGGGTGCTGGAACGGACCCGCGAGGCCGACCGCGACCAGATCCGGCAGGAGCTGCTGCCGGTGTGGCGTCGGCGGTTGGGCGACTACCTGCAGCAGCACCCAGACGCCGCCGAGGAGTTGGGGGAACTCGTCGACCAGGTGCGGGAGCAGCTTCCGAGCAGCCAACAGGCGTGGGTGAACGATGTGACGGTTCAGGCAGGCCGTGACGCCTTCATCGCGGGGCGGGATCAGACGTTCGATCAACGTAATTATGCTCAAGAACCGAGGTGACCGGCCCGGGTGCCCGGCCGCCGGGGTCGAGTAGCCGGCCACACAGGGTCGGTGCGGGACGGGACGCCTACACCGCCGGGCGGGACCAGTACTTCGACCAGCACCGTGAGATCCATTTAGCTGAGTGGTCAGCCGGTGAGCCGGGCATGGTGTCGGTTGAGCCGCTGCTGGGCCGGTTACCGCAGCAGGTGCAGGGTCGGGACGAGCTGGTGACCTTGCTCGCCCGACTGGTGGTCAATTCGTCCCGTTGTCGCGTGTGGGTGCTGCATGGCATGGGCGGCTGCGGAAAGAGCACAGTGGCCCTGGCGGTGGCCCGCAAGGTTCGCGGCCGCGGGGTGAAGGTCTGGCAGGTCGATGCGTCGAACGCCGCCCGGCTGAGTGCGGGAATGCGTCAAATCGCCAGTGACCTCGCTTCAGGTGATCAACAGTTCGACACCTGGATTCAGCGGGCCTGGTCAGGTCAGGGCTCAGCGCCGGATCTGCTGTGGCGGCTATTGAACGCCGCTGACGAGCCATGGCTGCTGGTGGTCGACCAGGCTGATGAGCCACAACTGCTGGCCGCCGAGGGTGCCCAGCTAAGTGACGGGACCGGATGGCTGCGCCCGCCCGCCGGCATCAATGGCTTGGTACTGGTAACCAGCCGTGACGGCAACAGCGGTAGTTGGGGGCCGTGGGCGGAATGCCACCAGATCACGCCGCTGCTAGACGACGACGCCGCTGATCTATTGGTCAACCTTGCCGGACCCAGCGCCGGCCCCAGGTCGGACGCCCTACGGCTTGCCGCCCGACTCGGTGGCCTACCCTTGGCATTAAACCTCGCGGGCCAGGACTTGCAAACTGCCCTGAATCAGCCGTTCTTCTCGGGCGAGAAGGTGATTAGTAGCTTCGCCGCCTACTATGACGACTTGCACGAGCGAGCCACTCGAATGACCATCTCGGCGGCCGACAACGCCGCGCCCACGCATCGCATGCTGCAGATCGTCACGTTGACTGTGGCAATGTCACTCGACCAGATCGATCGTCTCGGTATCGAGATCGCGCGTCCACTGTTGATACTGCTGTCCTGCTACGCCGATGCGCCGATCCCGACAGCCCTGCTCTTGAACCCGAGCTCCCTGGCCACCTCGCCACTGTTCTCTGGATTAGTCCCTGGCCAATTGCGACAAGCATTGACCGCCCTGACCGACCGAAACCTGATCAATTCTTACCGACTGCCCGATGCCGCTGACGAGGCCCTCGCCCACGTCGTTCGCCTGCACCCACTGATTCAAGACTCTAATCGCGGTCGACTTGACAGTCCCGAACAAGGTCAGACATACCTCAAACTGCTCATCGAGCTTCTCGATCATGCCCTGGTAGGTTCCGCCACCAGCAAGGACCTTGACC
>JALZDU010000478.1 GCA_030862405.1 Actinomycetota bacterium
GTCGACGGGCGGCGACGACGGCGAGGGTGACCACGACAAGCGCCAGCACGGTGAGGACAGCGATCGTGCCAATCGCCAGTCGCCGGCCGCGCCGGTGCTGACGGACGTCATCTCCGATTAGTGAGTCCTTGGGTACACCGCGCAGCGTGGCGGCCAGATCGGCAGCGGCCTCTCGGAATCGAGGGTCGCGCGGATTGACGTGGTCGGCACTGCGGGCCCACCGCAGGTCGATCCAGCGCGGCTCTTCGCGCAGTGCCTCGGCGAGCGCTTCGGGTACCGCGCTACCCCGGGCCCGGCCGGGGCCATCGCCGGCATCCCACTCGAACGTCCCGTCGGTCACGACAATCAACAGTCGGCGATTATCGCGGTTATCGAGCCACCACGAGACCTCCTGTTTGACCCAGACCGAGGCCGCGGCATCGGGCGAGGCGAACAGCACGAACCACGCGGCGCGCGACAAAGCCGCCTCGATCGCTGCCCAGAGCCCCGGACTGGCCGAGAGCCCGGTCTGGTCCCGGAACAGGTGCAGCGAGCGGAGCCGGTACCACGGCGTAGCAAACCGCTGGACTGCGTTCTGCAGCGCGGGGGCGAGCTGGCCGTCTGCGGCATGGCTGTAGGACAGAAAGGCGTCATACTGGACGTCCTGGACGTCAGAACGGGGGCTGATCGTCGCGGTCATCATGCCTCCGAGCGGATTGAGCAGACGAGCGCCGCTAACGGGCTCGGTCGAGCGGCACCGCTGTTACACACGAACGGTGCGTATCGACTGCACGGAAACCAGCTGGGCGTACCGGTGGGGCTGGTGCTGCCCGGTGTGCCCGGTCAGCGGCTCGCCCAGCGGGTGGAATCGGTCACGGTCGCTGACATACCGCAGGACCCGCGATCGAGACCAGGGCTTCGCGCACCGCTCCAACGCAGTCTGCAGCCCCGGCGCATAACTGTAGGAAACAAACGCGTCATATCCGGCCGTCCTGCCCACCACCGTGCCCGCCTCTACTTCGTCATCTGTACGTGTTCGCCAGCCCATTAATAACAATGATTGAGTCGCAGTTGGTAAGGATCTAGGCCCATTGGGGTGAGGTCCACCGTAGCGAAGGTGGCCCGAATGGACCAGCTGCTACTGCCGGTAATACCCGAGCCCCTCATTCGCGACGATGTCTGGCGGGAGGTGCTGCTGACCGGGCTCCCACCGTGGTCAACGGGCAGGGGCATCTCTATCACACAGCGAGATCAGCTCGGCCACGGCCACGGCCGCGCCCTCATCAGCAGAGAGGAGACGAGATGATCGAGGAGATCGTCGAGGCGACGCTAGATCATTGCCTAGGCTGAAGGCCGCCGGTCTTAGACCGGAAAGTTCTATCGGGCACAGCGACTGTCGGCCTGCCCCCAGACGTGGGGCGGGTTTGAACCTGGTCGCAGTTTCGACCTTCGGGAGGTGAGCCTTGGGACATGTGACGTTTGTTCATGGCATCGGTAATAAACCGGAGCGTAATGAGTTGCTTGAGCAGTGGCGGGTGGCGCTTGTCGATGATGATGGCGTGGACCTGACCGCTATGGGTGTGACGTCCTCGATGGTCTACTGGGCGGACATGCTGTATGAGGCGCCTGCTTTGAGGGGTAGTGGTCACGAGTCGACCGCGCTGGAGCTGGAGCACAGTGTCGACGCTGAGGATGCCGATCTGCGCTGGCTTGCGGACGTGCCGGCTGAGGAACGCGCCTTCGTCGAGGGTGTGGCGCAAAAGGTTGGCTTTGCTGCTGTCTTCGCTACCGTGGAGGAGGCGCCGGACCCGATTATCCCCGCCTCGCCGCTGGAGGCGGTTCCGCTGCCGCCGTGGCTTAAGCGTCGGCTGATGCGCGTGTTCCTGCGCGATGTACATCACTATCTCTATGACGCCGAGGTCAACCCGCGGCCTGGGGAGTCGTTCCGGATTCGCCGGGACGTGCGGTTGCGCGGGCTGGAGGCGTTGCGTGAGGGTGCTGCCCGTCCGGGACCGCACGTTGTCGTCGGTCACAGCTTGGGCAGCGTCATTGCCTATGACCTTCTCACTGATGTGGATGGGGCACCGCGAGTGGACGCATTGTTGACGGTGGGCAGCCCGCTGGGTATCTCGGAGGTGCAGGATGGGTTGACCCCGCCGTGGACGCGGGACGATGGCTGGCCATCGCAACGACTCGGCGATGGCCCGTGGATGAACGTGTATGACCCGCTGGACCCGGTGTGCGGCGGGTTTGACCGCAAGATCGCTGGTGGCTATCGGCGCGGGGGCACGGTCCGCGTGATCGACATCGGGGTGTCCAACCGGGGCAGTTGGCGCCACTCCATTGCGAAATATCTTGGCCAGGAGCCGCTGCGCACCTGCCTGCGGGACGTGCTCGAATGATCAGCGACATTGACGAGTCCCGGGAGCGTGATCTCCACGACGCAGCGAAGACCTTTGACTGGCCACGCGTAACCAACCTTGTGGGAGCCTATGTCCACCACCTTCGCGGCGCAGCGTCGCCGACCTCACTGCCAGAGGTCAAGGTCGTGCTCCAGCTCCTGCGCGAGAATCTGCGCTACGCGGAGCTGCGCGCCGTAGCCGACGCCGCGCTGGGTCAAGGCCTCAGCGACGCCGTCGTGCGCCGTCAGTACGCGCAGGCATTAGTGGACGGCGACAACCCCGCAGCCGCGCTGTTGCTGTTCGAGCACATCTCATCTGAGTCGTCCGCTCCAGACACCGAGCAGATCGAGGCTCGCGGTGGGGTGGGGCGCTGTTACAAACAGCTGTTCGTCGTGACCACCGATTCCGGGCGCCGCGCCGAGTACCTGCAGCGTGGGCTGACGGCTTACCTGCAGGCCTACCGGGAGGATCCCAAACGGTTTTGGCATGGCATCAATGCGGTGGCACTGCTTGCCCGCGCCGATCGGGAGGGCCTGCACCTCATCGGACACGAGGACCCGGGAACAACGGCACGAGATATTGCAGCCGCGATCCTCGGCATGGTCGATGCTCTATCGGAACCGGATGCCTGGGCGAAGGCGACGGCCTGTGAAGCACTTCTTGCGTTGGGTCGCTTTAATGAGGCGGTTCGGCGGGGAAATGCCTTCGTCCGGGCTTCCGACGTCGACGCGTTTAAAATCGCTTCCTTCCTTCGCCAGCTCCTTGAGATTTGGGAGCTGGACACCATCGACCCGCCTGGGGACACCCTGTTACCTGTGTTGCGGTCGGCGCTGCTGCATTACCGGGGCGGCGGTGTGGTGGTCGAGACCCGCGACGTGCGTGCTTCCCGGCTCGCCGAGGCGCCAGACGAGCGGTTGGAGAGAGTGCTCGGCGGCGACCGCTACCAGTCCTTAACTTGGTACCGCAACGGGCTCGCACGGTGCCGCGCGGTCGCCCAGATCCTGAACGTCAACGAGGACGGTATCGGCACCGGCTTCCTAGTCAAGGGCTCGGACCTGCATAATTCGTTGCCCCCCATCGTGTTGATGACCAATGGCCACGTCGTACCGGAGAACCTGGCGCCCGCTGACGCCGTGGTTGTGTTTCACGGACTGGACGGCGACACCGGTCACCGGTGCCAGTTCCGCGTCGTCCGCTGCTGGTGGTATGAGCCTTCAGAAAGCCCTGGCTTGGACACCACGCTGCTTGAACTCGACGGCTACCCCGAGAAGGTCGAGCCGGTGCCGCTCGCCCAGCGTCTGCCCGCGCTAACCAAGGAAAGCCCCAGGGCGTATCTGATCGGCCATCCGCGAGGCCTTGAACAGCCGCAGTTTTCCCTCCAGGACAACCTGCTGCTCGATTACGACGACACCGTGGTGCACTACCGCTCACCTACCGAAGGTGGCAGCTCCGGCAGCCCCGTTTTCGACCACCAGTGGAAACTGATCGGCCTGCACCACTCAGGCGGATTCGACACACCCAGGCTGAACAACCACGGCGGCACCTACGCGGCCAATGAAGCCATCGCGCTGCAGGCCATCAAAACCCGCCTCCAGCAGCACCTACCGGTCGCCGAGGACGTCGGATGAACCATGGCCTTGAGCACATTGAAATCGGCGGACGGACGCTGCGCATCGTCCGGATCCCAGATGTCGCAGACCGTCCGACCC
>JALZDU010000483.1 GCA_030862405.1 Actinomycetota bacterium
GTCGACGGGATAGGACGAAGGCCCCACCGCTTGAAGAAAGACACGCACTATGATCACTTGGATACTTTTCGGTCACTTAATGACGCCTGAACAGCACCTAACGACCACAGACGTCCAGCGTTCGTGATCCAGGTAATTCGAGGTCATGGCATCTATCAGCAACCAACCGAAACAGTGGTCCGATAATCAGCGGGTTCGGGGTTCGAGTCCCTGGCGGCGCACCATCTTTCACCAGCGCTAATTAGCAGGATAAGATCACCTTTTCGGATTTTTGTCCATCAGAGCGGCCATTACCGCGCTATACGCTGACCTCGGCACCACGCTGAACGACGACACATTCGTGTTCTCCTACGCACCCGACCACCGGCGCCACTCCGACCCAGACGCGATCACACACCGATACGCGAAGATGGCCGCCGATCTCGGCATCGACACACGCCTGCACGCACTACGCCACTACAGCGCCACCGAACTACTCGCTGGCGGCGTCGATCTACGCACCGTGGCAGGCAGGCTCGGCCACACCGGTGGCGGAGCAACCACGCTCAAGGTCTACGCCGCCTGGCTCGCCGACGCCGACACGAAAGCCGCCGACCTCATCGCCTCCCGCCTCCCCCGACCACACCAGATACCTGATGAGCCGGTGTAACGCGAAACCCGTCACAGCCACCGCCGGAACCCGTCACAAACCAGGTGAACCCGTCACAGCGCGTGTGACAGGTTCATCCGTGCTCTGGTCTGGACAAACCCGTGTGTGACGGGCGTAACGGGGTCGACGGAACCCGTCACACCTTCACAACCACGCCCTGAAAAGACCCTTTCGAGGACAGTCGCCCTGCTGTGACGGGTTCTATTACGGAACCAGCACACAGCAAGCTGATTTTGTTCAAACGAATTGATCGTCATGAACACGGGGCTCTGCGTGCGCACGTCTCGATGAGGGGGCTGGCAAGGTCAAAGTGTGACGGTGTGACGCGTCCGACGCTGGCCCGTCACACCGTCACACCTACTGTCTGTGCTGGTAGACCTACTATCGGGCCATCACAGAGCGTGTGACAGTGTTACGGCGGCTGTGACGGTTGTGACGGGCATCTGTGACGGGCGTACCGCGCTGATCTGCCGTCTTCAGCATCGGTGGACGTCTCTTGGTGCTGGCCTGGAACCGGCCGGGCTGCCGGGAGTCGAGCGTTTGAGTAGGGGGCCTCCTTCTCCGTTGGCATGCACACCACGGATCGTGAGGCCCAGGCCCGTCTCAGGGCTCAGGCTAGAGATCGTGTCGTCAACAACTCACCACGCTTCATAACGAAGAGCCGGATTGTGCAGGTGGGGGGTGAAGATCGCACTCAAGTCGATCTTCGAGTCCGGCACGTTGCCGTGCTCGTCGGTTTCCGCCGGTCAGAGCGCGGCTAATCCCGAGACGTCATGTTCGGCAGCGCGCGGGGCGGGACTCCGATCTCTGCCATCCGATGGACATAGGTCTGGTAGCGGCGTCGTGCCTGACCGAGGCGTCCCGCGTCGAACAGGGCTTTGACGAGGGTGAGATGGGCTTCCTCGTCGTAGCGGTCTTGTTGTAGCAGGAGCAGCGTGTACCGCACTACCGCGTTGGTGTCGCCGGCCTCACGCATCCGCGTAACCAATGCCCAAAGCAGGGCTATGTGGGTTGCCCGGACCTCTTCGGCCAGCTCGACGGCCCACTCCTGGCAAGAGTCCTCTACGAGGAAATCACCCGTGTGGGCGGCGACGGTGACCGCGAGCCGCGCGGTCGCATCCGGCTCTTTGGCCCGGTCCGCGTCGAGGGCGGCGGCGGCTTGATAGAGGAAGTCCTCGACGTCGACGCGGACTTGGACGGGGTTCAACGACACCACGCCGTCGGCGGTGGTGACCAAGGGATCCTCGCCTGCCGGGTCAAGCCGCAGTACATCACGCACCATGGACAGCAGCACGGAGAGCCGGTTACTGGCCACGGTGGGGTCTGTCTTCGGCCATAACAGCTCCATCAGCTGATCACGGGGGACCGGCCGGCGCTGCGCAACCAGGATTTTCAACAGGTCTCGGGCTTTTTTCGACTTCCATGCGGTGATCGGAACCGGGACGCCGGCGCGGATCACCTGGAACACGCCGAGCGTCTGGATGGACACTCGGGGTGCGGACCGAACCAGCACGCCCAACGGTCCGGCGACCTGCCGCGACTCGACGTCGACGCCGTGGTCCCGGAGCATCTGGTCGGCGAGGTAGGCGTCGAGGTGGGCAATGGGCGCCCCGATGCGAGCGGCCACGATTCTGGTCGCGGCTTCCTCCAGGCGACAGCCCGTTTCCTGCCAGATGTCGATCGCGTCTCGAAGCGGGGTGGCCGCCACGGCAGGATTGCGGGAGGCCAGCACGCCGAGAGTGATGGCCTCGGCCAGTCCTGGGTTGTCCCGTCGTTGCCGCGCGGCCACAGCAGCCCGGTTGGCATCCGCCATGGCGCGCTGGCAATCACCACCCATCAACTCGACCCAGCCGCGGGCCAGAAGTGCTGGAACCGTGCGAAGTTCCTCACCTAAGTCCACAGCGCGGGCCGCATACTCACGAGCAAGCTTGAGGTCATCAGCTGCAGTAATGCGTGCCAGACCGATCAGCGCCGAACTGAGGCCGAACACGTCGTGGCACGGCTCGGCGAGGGCGAGGGCCTCCTCGTAGGCGGCCTGGGCTCGGATCAGTTGGCCCCCGGTCCGATGCAGATCACCCAGGCCACACAGTGGCCAGGCCAGAAATCGGGAGCCGAGGCGCTGAAACAGATCGATGGCGGTGACGAAGTCACCCTCCGCGGCCTCCAGCATTCCCAGGCGCCCGCGGGCGCGGCCGCGGGTGGTGAGCACATGCGCGATGAAAAACGGGCTCTCGCATCGCTGGCTGAGGCTCAACGCGATCTCCGCGTCGGCCAACGCACGTTGGGGCGCCCCCCCTTCGAACCGGTGAAATGCCCGTAAAGTCCAAGTCCACGTCAGCTGAAGCAGATCGTCGCTCGCCTCGGCACTGCGTAGTGCCTCGGTGCAATGCGCGTCGGCTTGCCGCCAATCGCCCTCAGCCGCAGCCAGCAGCGCGAAAAGGTGATGGACACTAGACCATGCTCGGGAATCGCCGCAGCGTCGGGCGGCAGCACGTGTCCGCAGTGTCCTTTTTCGCAGACTCACGAGGTCACCGGTCATCCGGTGGACACTTGCGGCCAGCGCGAGTACCCGCGTCTCATCCAGCGTGTCTTCCCGATCGAGCTGGGTTCGCCGGGTGAGGGCTTGGACTTCGGCGAACTTGCCCTGGGCGAAAGCGATCAGGCCGACCCGCCAGGCCAGCGCCGGCTCCAGCTTGTCTCGGCCGAGGCCAGCGCGCTCAAAGTGCTGCAGCGCCTGCGCCCACCGTCCCCGCACCTGCTGCGCCTGCCCCAGAACTCGATGAATCCGCGGGTCGTCGAGGTACTCGGCTAGCCACTCGGCAGCCTCCAACACGACCTCGGACTGGCAGCTCTCCACAATCGCGCCACCATGATCGGCCAGTAGCGCGGCGCACGCGGGACAATCGCCCGCTGCTAGCAGATGTCGCAGAGCCTCAGCCGGCGCCCCCCGCTGGATACAGTCATTGGCCGCCGTCACGTGCAGTGCTTTCCGCTCACTGGAGGACGGTGCCGCCTCGTGCTCAAAATAGTCACGCAACGGAGGCACGATCGACCAACCGGCGCTGCCGGATCCGCTCCGGCGCACGAGTCCCTGGCGGCTCAGTTCGACGAGTACGGTCGTTGGATCATGGAGTCCGTGGGCGATCTCCGTCGTGGATCTGACCTCTCCAAAGATCGCTAACCTGCGCAGCAGTTGTTGAACCCACTCGGGTGCGGCGCCGATGACCTCCTCGGCCAGATAGTCATGGAATCGCTCTCCTGGGTGAGATAGCCGTCGCACTGTGGCTAGGCGCTGCTCCGGTCCGACCCCCCGCAGCATCTCTACAGCGCTATGCACGGCCGCGGGCCAGCCACCGGTGTGCTCCCAGACCAGTCTCGACAAGCTGGTAGGACTCCCGCCCACGGTCTTGTGCAGCAGTGCCTCGACATCGGTGACGCCAAAGGCAAGGTCCGGCGCGTCGATCTCCGCGACATGACCGCGACCCCGCAGCCGCTGCAGGGAGAACGGCAGCTCGCATCGAGATATCAGGACCAGATGCAGCCGGTCCGGTGCGCGCTGACACAGACACTCGACGATCCCTGTCACATCACTATTCGGCCGTAGCCCGTGCAGGTCATCCAAAACCAAAACGAGATCTTCACTGAGGACACTGTGCAACCAGGCGCAGATGCCCGCTATCGAGGACCCCACCTGGTCTGTGTCCACTGCCGCCATACCCTGGCTCGGCGCGACGGGCACCGACATGTGGGCCTGCAATGCCTTGACCAGACTGGCCAGCAGGCGTTTCCCATCCCCCTCGTAGTCTTCATACCGCAGCCACGCGGTCGACCGACCGCGCGACCAGGTCGCCACTGCCGTCGTCTTACCCCAACCAGCTGCGCCGATCACCACACAGATCCGGCGCTTCGCAGAGCGATCCAGCAACCCGTTAACCGACGGACGCTCGACTCGCTCTTCAACTAGGTCGGATGTGTTTGGCCCAGCAGACGGCGCCACGCTATCGCTTCCTAGTCTCACATGCTTCACAGATTGCGCTTAGGCCGGATGTCGCAGCCGGCCCGCCGTTTCCCCAACGTCGTGACCACGCTGGTGCTCGGTGGTACTTTCCTCGTGCAGTGATGCCATCACCCAGTGAGCGCACGTCGGTGATCGGTTCAGGGACGGCGATCAACACAACAGTAGCTGCTGGATTGTCTTGGACCGCCGATTGCTCAGGTCATGGACTCCCCATACCGTGAGTGATTCTGGCCCGCCTGACTTACCGGATAGTGATACACTCCACACCCCATTACTCCTATTCGTCATAAATCAGAGTACTACTCTGCCAAGGCCATCTTTGCAGCTGCGCGTAGTAATCATCCAGGTTCCCGAACTCCCGGTGCTCAGTCATCATCTCCACAGGGCATGTTCCACGTACCGCAGGTCATGCAGTTCCGCTACATCAAATGATGTAGCACGGGAGGTCTTCTACATCTGCGGGATGACTGTGGCCCACCCGCCAGCGGGCGCGGCACCGCATTTCTAACCGGCCACTGTAGCGGATGAGCTGAATGCCTGCGACGGCGCGCGGGCTGATGCGTTGTTTGCGGACCTGTTCGGCTACTACCGGTGGCAGATCGGTGACGGCATCAATGTGGCATAAGTTCCGTCCCAGGGGGTGGTGTAAGTCGTTAGCCCTGACGGCGTGGGTGATCACGTTGGAGGGGCCACCGTGTGACGGTCAGCGAGACCGACCAAGGTTCTCACCCAAGGACACGAACCCACGATGGCCCTGGATGAGTCTGCCTTGTTTGAGGGGTTGGAGGTGTTAGAGGTCAGCGACCGGATCCGTCTGGCAGCCGAGACGATGTATCAGGCGTTGTTCGAGGCTGAATTGACCGTTGTGATTGGCGCCGCCCCGTACGAACGCAACCAAGTCCGCACTGCGCTGCGCAACGGTCATCGGCCGCGCACGTTGACCACGCCGGCGGGAATCTGGAGTTGCGGATCCTTAAGTTATACGTGGGGTCGTTCTTCCCGTCGCCGTTAGCCTCGGGCTTTCGCCCTAGTTGATCTTGCGTGTGACACGCTGGTCTGAGATGCGCGAAAGTGCCTGCTCAGCACGGTTTGCTGCCGCGATCAGCACGGTCGGGTGCCGGTGCTGGTTCATACCGACGCTGCCGGGACCACCCAGCACTTCGCCACGCACCCTTGACCAGAGGGCAGTGGAGTTCTCCGTCGGTGCCAGCCTGGGGCATTTCGACATCCACGCCGCCGTCGCGCTGCTGCCCGGGTCGGCATGGACCCCGGCGTATCAGGCGCGCAAGCCCCGCGCCGAGGAGCACGGTGTGCACATCGAGCCCCACGATGGCGCGTGGGTCGCCGAGGTCAGCGCTCTGGTCGACCTGTCGGCCTGGCCGGTGGGAACCCGGTTGATCCTGCGCAAACAACGCCCGCACCCCGGCGCGCAGCTGCGCATCACCGACGTCGACGGGATGCGCATCACCGGCTTTTTCACCAACACCGCCCCAGGGCGGACCCGCACGTCAGCTCGCCGACCTCAAGCTGCGCCACCGCCGCCACGCCCGCGTCGAGGACCGCATCCGCGCCGCCAAAGACACTGGGCTGCGCAACCTCCCCCACCACGACTTCGCCCAAAACCAGGTCTAGCTGGCCATCGCCGACCTAGCCGCGGACCTACTCGCCTGGTGCGGCCGCCTGGCCTTACCCGCATCGGCTGCAAGCTACGAACCGAAACGGCTACGGCTGCACATCCTCGCCGTCGCCGGGCGAATCATGCGCACCGCCCGCAGACGCATCCTCAAAACCGACCCCGCATGGCCCTGGGCCGACGTGATCACCACCGCGCACACCCGACTGATGGCCCTACCGGCCCCCTGAGCACCAATCCCGCCCCACAACCAACAGGACCCGGAGCACCGGCCACCC
>JALZDU010000488.1 GCA_030862405.1 Actinomycetota bacterium
GGGTATGAAGTGATGGCGCAACGCAAAAAGGGGTCCGTAAAGGTCGCTGTCTCTCCATAGCTTTCCACCAACCGTAAGATGAATTAGGGAAGAGCCATGGCAGCGTGGCATGTCCACTAGCGTGCGAATTGAAGGAGAGGCAGGCGCGTGTCACTTACGGCAGGCCCTGGACCGCCCGGGACTTACAAGCGAGAGGTCGCAGGTTCGACCCCCTGAGTTCGCTATCCTCGTCCGCATGGTCAGGATCGAGGTTCGCGACGGTCGAATAGGCCGTGATCCGGCGCTAGTTACTGAGGAGGGTGGAGAGCTGCTCGCGTCATTTGACTCACCGGAACCCCTCGACGAAGGCGCCCGGCTGACGCTCCCTGACGGCACCGTTGTGGAAGTGATTGGCTTTCAGGAGACGATTATCGATGGCCACTGGACGCAAGGTTGTGTCCGTTGGAGGGGCCTTCGACGTCTGATCTTCGGAACCATCAGTGCAGCGTCAAGTCGACGGCGAACGGTGGGAGGGGTTGGCGCTCAGGTTGATCACTCCGGGAGGTAGCGGACAAGCGGAGCGCGTGATCTTGCGCCAACCACGTCCAGTTGGTCACACAGCTCACTGAATGAACGCAGAGGGAACAAACCCTCCAACAACCTCCAACACCAGGAGGTTCAGCCTGATGCATACACCCAGGTGGTGGCGTACAGGACATACCTGGCCGGTACCAGGTAGAGGCCGGGAGCGGCCTTGACACGGTAGAGGTCACTGGTTGAATCCCAGTACGACCCTGCTGGGTGATCAATCCAATGATCTTGACAGCTGGATCTGACAGCAACGACGGCGGACAAGCAGACACTGCACCGTATCCTCATGGACGCGGACCAGCAGGTGGCGGACACTCTCGGACCTCCGGGCACCGCTTTGGGAGCGAGGGAGCATCTACACTATCGATCTTCACTGATATCACCCTGGAACGTCGCCACTGTGGTACAGCAGCGAAGTACCGCAACTGTGGCACCCAAACCAGGGACCGAACGAACGTCATCAGACGTCTGATCAGCGCATCCGACTGTTCACTTTGGTTCTTTTTCTCACTTTGGTTCTTTTTCGATTTCCCAGCCGAGGGGGTTCTTTGATCGGTACTCGACCCCGATTTGGTCGGTTTTGTTCGGCGCCTGCCACCACCGACGGCAATTTGTTGGCAGCGTCACTTGGAAATCCAGAAGGTAATCTGGAGCCACCCCAGCGCCGTCTTGGGCCTTGCGGGTGCCGATGAACCAGACGTGGCAGTCGGCGTCGTCCCAGCCGGTAGCGAGCGAGAACCAGGTGCGGTTGGTCAGCCCAGAAGCGTCACCGGTGGTGGCACAGAAATAAGCGCGTCGGGGAATGGGATTGCCGTCGTTGTCAAGCTCGCAGGCCGGCAGGGTGCCTTGGCTCATGTACTGGTCTCCTGTCCATCGTGGTTTGATTCCGGCGGCGAGGATCCGGGCGACCTCGGCGCGGAAGACGTTCATGTCGGTGTTCCCGGGATCCGGTTTACGCGACGGGGCCCACTCCTTGTGACCGAGCATCCGCTCGGCGCCCAGCCCGGTAGCGCGCAGGATCGCGGCGACGCCTTTGGGGTATTCGCGGCGCTGGGCGTCGGTCCAGGTGGTGCCATTGGACACGCCCTCGATGCCGACGAGATGGTAATTGCCCTCCTGGATGCCACAGCGGACCCGGTTAGCGATGGCCTGGTTATCGGCGGGGCCGGCATGCCAGCACTCCCCGGCTGCGATGACCCGGAATGAGCCGTCGCGCTCGAGGGTCAGCTGGGCCAGCGGACCGGCCAGATCAGGGCGGCCGTCGCGGACGACGATCCAGTCATTGGCCCCACCGCCGCCGGTGTGGTGGGTCAACACCCCGCGGATATCGCCCATGTCGCCATGGCCGCGGTTGCGCCATCCTGCGGTTTCGATGACCTGGCAGCCTTCAGCGCGCAGCGCGTCCGCAAGCCAGAGCACATTCTCAGCAGCGGCGATACCTGCACGGGGCGGGGAGGCTTCCTCACACGGGGTCCAGTCAGTCATTGAGTAACAGCACCTTCCGACGCCAGGCGGCGCTTTGATCACCTTGGCAGTGGGCGAGGATCTGCTCGGTGGTCAGGTCGGTGTAGTTGACGTCTCCCGGGCCGTGGGGGCTTCCGGGAAACCATCCCCGGTCGGTGTACTGCCAGATGTCATAAGGCCACCACGGCGGCGCGCCACGGTGGGGTCCGCCGGAGTAGCGGGGCGCCTTGACCAGCCGCGGACCAGTCACCGCACGGGTCAGCGCTCCAGCCAGCGCAGCCGGCACATAGATCACCGCCAGGGTGTTTAACCGGGACTCCGCGCGAGCACACCACCGACGCAGAAAATCAGCCGGGTCACTCAGACCACCGCGAGCCTCGGTATCAAGCATGATGATCTCATTGGAACGTAGCTTTTCGAGAGTGTCGCAGAAAAAGTCCGCCTGATGCTCCGGTGAGCCGGCGTTTTGATAAGGGAACTGGTAAGCCATAAAGCAACGGACGCCGGCCAGAGCCTCCCGCTGGTGATAAAACTGAGGATCGACAAACGGGCGACCGTTCGACGCCGAGCAAGCGCGCATCTCATACATGTCCCGCTCCCGCAGATACGCACCCGGATCAGTGACATAATGCCACTCATTGCCATCATTAAACTCCACTGTCAGCTTCCCAGCTTCCCGGTCGTTTGGTCATAGACCACAGACAACCCCAGTGGACAGCCATTCGCAATCCCCTCCAAGTCGAGCCCGCGATCCTCCGATCCTGTTCAATCAACATCCTGGGCTGGCCAGCATCAACCGGTAATTACCGTTCGTAGTACCTCCAGGTAATCGACCATTTCGCGGACTATCGAGCAGCAATCGACGTCTTCGATCTTGAAACAGCGGGTTCGGGAGTCCCAGGCGGCCCACTGGCCGGGCAACGACGCGTACCCACGTCGAGGTCGGCTGTGTAGCAGCCATGTAGCAACGCCGTCCGCCTACAGCCATCGCGCGCAAGCTTCGCCACCGCATCAGCGCAGGTGATCCATCTAGCGC
>JALZDU010000496.1 GCA_030862405.1 Actinomycetota bacterium
GGCATTGAGTGCTAGAGCACTCAATGCCACTCACGACCGCCTGCAGGCTGTGCCTGCCGGTAGTCGGAATGACCACCGCATAGCTCACCGGAACACCTCCCGGCGGCGCACGAGGAAGGGTCCCAGGGCGAGCACGTCGACCGGCGCGGACCCGAAGCACTCCAGGGCATCGCGCGGGTCGTCCACCATTGGCCGGCCGGCCGTGTTCAGGCTGGTGTTCACCACAGCCGGCAGCCCGGTCCGCTCGGTGAAGCGGTCCAGCAGGCGAGCCAGCAGCGGCTCGGTGTCCCGGTCGATGGTCTGGATGCGGGCGGTGCCATCTACGTGCACCACCGCCGGGATGTGGTCTCGCCAGGCAGCTGCCACGTCGTGGACGAACAGCATGTACGGGCTCGGGATGGGGCCCCGGCTGAACAGCTCAGCGGCGCGTTCGGTCAGCACCATCGGGGCGATCGGCCGGAACTTCTCCCGCCCCTTGACGGCGTTGAGCCGGTCGAGGTTGCCGACATGCCCAGGATGAGCCAGCAGCGACCGGCGGCCCAGCGCGCGCGGACCGAACTCGCTACGGCCCTGGAACCAGGCGACGATCGCGTCATCAGCCAGCGCGTCGGCGACGGCGGCGGCCACGTCCGGGGGGCGTTCGTAACCGATGCCCGCGGTGTCCAGCCAGGCCTTGAGCTCGTCGTCGGTGAATCCACGCCCCAGATCGGCACCCGGCATCGGAACGATCTGCTCGCCGCTGGCCTGCGCGATGTGCAGTGCCCCGCCCAGCGCGGTGCCTGCGTCACCCGACGCCGGCTGGACCCACACCTGGTCAAAGGGCCCCTCGGCAGCAAGGCGGGTGTTGGCAACACAGTTCAGTGCCACCCCGCCGGCCATCGTGAGGCGTCGCTCACCAGTGCGATCGTGCAGCCAGCGGGCCAGCTCGATCAGCACCTCTTCCAGCCTCGCTTGCACGCTGGCAGCGAGCACCACGTGTTCTCCCAGCAGCTCACCATCGGGCAGCCGCCGCTTGGCCAGGACGTTCCAGTCGATGGGGTGCACGACGAACCCGCCGTCACCGGTGGCCTTGACGAATTCCCGCAGTTCCGGCAGCAGCTCCGGATCACCTCGCCCGTAGGAAGCCAGCGCCATCACCTTGTACTCATCTGACGAGCGCAGGAAACCCAGGTGGTCGGTGACCTCCTCGTACATCAGTCCCAGCGAGTGCGGCAGCTGCTGGCTGGCGAGCACGTCGAGTTCACCCTCGCGGTAATGCCCGGCAAGGTAGGAAGTGGCCTCGCCCCGGCCATCGGCGACCAGGACCGCGGAGTCGCGGAATGGCGCAGCGAGCCCGGCGGATGCGGCGTGCGCGACGTGGTGTGGCACGAACTGCACAACCGCCGGGTCCAGCCCGGGCAGTGCGGTGGCCAGAAAGTGCGGTGCGCGGCGGGCGTAGGTGGTGCGCAGGTCTTCCCATCCCCGGTCGAGCCCATCCAAGCCCGGTTGAACCAGTGCGGGGTCGTAGGAGTAGGCAACGGCGTCGAGGTCCTGCGGGCCGATGCCGGCAACGTCCAGACACCACCGGGCGGACTGCTCGGGTAGCTCCCAGGCCGAGAACGGCACCGGGCGCTTACCGTGCTTGCGGCGGTTGAACCGCTCCTCCTCGGCAGCCGCCACGATCTTCCCATCGATGACCAATGCGGCCGCCGGATCGTGGAAAATCGCGTTGACGCCGAGGATGCGCACGAGCCCCTTCCCTGTTATCGCGGGGCCAGGCCCCTCACCTGCACTGCTCTTCGAAGCATCGCATTGCTACCCCAAGCGCGCCTCTCGAAGCGGATCAACCGTGCCGGGCAGCTCAGCTCGGAACCAGTCGATGGTGCGGGTCAGCCCGTCAGCGAGGGGAACCTGCGGTCGCCAGCCAAGGAGGTCCCAGGCCAGCGTGATGTCCGGGCGGCGAACTCGCGGATCGTCGACGGGACTGTCGATGTAGCGGATCGACCCGGGGCAGCCGCTCAACGCGATGATCGTCTCGGCCAGCTCAACCACCGGCAACTCGTACGGTGCGCCGATGTTCACCGGCCCGGCGGCGCCGGACTCGGCCAGGGCGAGGATGCCGCGGATCGTGTCCTCGACGTAGCACACCGAACGGGTCTGGCTGCCGTCGCCGGTGACCGGCAGCGGCTCGCCCGCCAGCGCTTGGCGGATGAAGGTCGGGATGGCCCTGCCGTCATCCGCACGCATCCGGGGGCCGTAGGTGTTGAAGATCCGCGCAATCCCGCTGTCCGTGCCGCGGGACATGCGGTAAGCGGTGGTCAGCGCCTCTGCGTAGCGTTTGGCCTCGTCGTACACGCTACGCGGCCCGACCGGGTTGACGTTTCCCCAGTAACTCTCCCGCTGCGGATGCTGCTGGGGGTCGCCGTAGACCTCGCTGGTGGAGGCCAGCACGAACCGGGCGCCCTTCTCCGCGGCCAGACCCAGCGCATGCAAGGTGCCCAAGCTGCCGACCTTGAGCGTCTCGATGGGAAGCCGGAGGTAGTCGGCGGGAGAAGCGGCCGAGGCCAGGTGGAGCACCAGGTCCACCTCGCCCGGCACGTGCACGAAGTCGGTCACATCACACTTGATCACGCGAAACCGCGGTTCGCCGATCAGGTGGGCGATATTGGCCGGTGCGCCGGTCAGGAAGTTGTCCAGGCACATGACGCCGGTGCCTCGCCGCAACAACTGTTCGCACAGGTGGGAGCCCAGAAATCCGGCTCCTCCGGTGACCACGGCCCTCCTGAACCTGGTGCTCACCGGACCCCCCTTAACAGCCTCCTAAGGCTGTACTACCCAAAACACAGCAGCACCAAACGGCCTATTCACCAGCGGCGGCGGTGGCCATAGCCTGCTCGCCGAATGGATGGTCGTCTCGGGGACGGCCCGCCGGCAGCAAGGCGCAACGAGGCGCCCGCACCAGAAAGGGGGTAAAGGAGTGAAGCATTGTCGGATCGTCCCCGTCGGCGGCGCCGCCCTGCGCGCGTCACCGCCGCAGTCATTGTCCTGCCCGTATTACTCGCTGTGCTGACCGGCGCTCGGACCGTCCCGGCCGCCATGACCTGGCAGCACCTCAACCCGGTCGAGCTGTTCACCACCATCGAACTGCCAGCACTGCAAGCGTCGAACCGGGTCAGCGGCGTCAGCACCACCGTCGTGCGCTCGACCGCGCAGCAAGTGCGGTTGCGCCTGGATGTCGCCCCCGGCGAGCGGTTCTTCGGCTTAGGCGAGCGGATGGGGCCGCTGGCACTGAACGGGCAGCTGCTGCACAACTGGAGCGAGGACCGGGCCGGGCGCGCGGACGCGGCGACGAGCTACTCGCCGACGCCGTTCCTGCTGTCCAGCCGCGGCTACGGGCTGCTGCTGGACACCACGGCGATGATCCAGTACGACCTGCGCAGAGCAGACCGGGTAGAGATCACTGCAAGCACTGCCGAACTGCCCGTTCACCTCATCACCGGTCCCGACCCCGCCGCGGTGTTGCAGTCGCACGCAAAGATGGTGGGATTGCCCCCGCTGCCGCCGCGGTGGGGGCTGGGCGTGTGGAAATGCCTGATCGGCGGGCGCGACCGGGTGCTGGCCGATGTGCGCCGGCTGGCCGAAGCGAACGTACCGCTGGACGCGGTATGGATTTATGACGCGATGGACAACGGGTCGGGGTGGGGCTGGCCCTGGCAGATCCACGGCACGGTGCCGCCCGGCAGCTATCCCGACCTGCCAGGACTGATCGAGCAGCTGCACGGCGAAGGCCTGGCAGTGCTCGGCTACCTCAACCCCTTCCTGGTCCCCGGCCGGCGGGGATTCGACGAGGCACGCGAGCGCGGCTACCTGGTGCCTACCCCGGCAGCGCCGGTGTTCACTGAACCGTGGGCGGAAGACGACCACCGGGCCTACCTGGACTTCACCCGCCCCGATGCCGTCGCGTGGTGGCAGGACCGGGTGCGCCACGCCCTGGGCACGGTGGGTTTCGACGGCGCGATGCAGGACTACGGGGAGGGCGCTCCGGTCGACGGAATCTACGCCAGCGGGCAGCCGGGGACGGTGGTGCATAACGCCTACCCGGTGCGTTATGCCGAGGCGGCCAGGCAGGCGGCGCAGGCGGTCAAGCCAGGGCAGACAGTGCTGTTCGCCCGCGCCGGCTACAGCGGCTCCCAGGCCAGCGTCACCGGCCGGTTCACCGGTGACCAGCACCGCTCCTGGGACCGGCACACCGGTATCGGCAGCGTGCTGCCGGCGATGCTGTCCGGCTCGATCTCCGGCTGGCCGTACTGGGGGCCCGACATCGCCGGGTTCTTCGACGGCGACGGTTCACGCGATGTCGAGCTGTGGACCCGCTGGACCCAGCTGGGTGCGCTGTCTCCGGTGATGCGCGACATGCTCGGTGCCCAGGCCGACCCGATCGGGGTGTTCAGCAACGACGGCACGCTCGCCACGTTCGCCGGGTACGCGCGGCTGCACCACGCGCTGATGCCGTACCTGCATGAGCTCGCTGAGCAGGCCAGCCGGACCGGTCTGCCGCTGATCCGGCCGCTGTGGCTGGCCGAGCCGGCTGACCCGGTGGCCTGGACAGTGGAGGATGCCTACCTGCTCGGGGAGGACGTGCTGGTTGCCCCGGTGGTCACCGAAGGTGCGCGGAGCCGTCCGGTGTATCTGCCGGCGGGGCAGTGGCATGACTACTGGACCGGTGAGGTGATCACCGGTGCCCGCTGGATCAGCGCCCGCGCGCCCGTGCAGCAGATCCCGCTGTATGTCCGCACCGGTGCGGATCTCGCGCTGCCGCCACCGGCGACGTTGGGCCTGCCCGCCGGATGACGCGGGCCGCCGGGAACTCGACGTAGGCGACGTGTGTCGGTGTTGGTGACGTTTCGCGGTGTGACCGGCGGGTAGTCAACGGCGTGCGAGTCCTTGGGGGGCACGGGTGACCGGCAAGGTCACGGTGATCGTCGCGACCCGGGACCGGCGAGACGAGCTCACCCACACGCTGTGCCGGCTTAGCGAGCTGACCCCGCCGCCGCCCATCGTCGTCGTGGACAACGGCTCGACCGATGGCACTGCGCATGCGGTGCGCACCCAGTTCCCTGAGGTGACGCTGCTGGCGCTACGCCACAACCACGGCGCTCCAGGCCGCAACTTGGGCGTACAAGCCAGCCGCACGCCCTACATCGCCTTCAGTGACGACGACTCGTGGTGGGCGCACGGCGCCCTGCAACGCGCCGCACAGATTCTTGATGCTCACCCTCGGCTGGGCCTGCTGGCCGCCCACACCCTCGTCGGGCCTCAGCAGCGCCCCGACCCGGTAGCGCAGATGATGGCGGAAAGCCCGCTGCCCCGGCCACCAGACGCTGCCGGACCGGCCGTACTGGGGTTCCTGGCGTGCTCGGCAGTGCTGCGCCGGGAGGCGTTTCTCAGTGTTGGCGGGTTCAGCAAGGTGATCTTCTTCCCCGGCGAGGAACAACTGCTCTGCTACGACCTGGCCGCGACCGGCTGGGACCGCGCCTACGTCGCGGACGTGGTTGCTCATCACCACCCCTCGACGCATCGGGGCAACCCGATTCGCCGCCGGGCACTGGAGCGCCGCAACGCCTTGCTCACCTCCGTGATGCGCCGCCCGCCGCGGGTGGCAGCCGCCTCCGGCGCTGCCCTTGCACGCGCGGCAGTGCGCGACGCCAGCGCCCGCCGCGCACTGCGTGGGGCGCTGGTCCGGCTCCCGGCGGCGCTGCGGCGGCGGGCGCCGCTACCGGCCGCGGTGGAGGAGCAGATCCGCATGCTCGAGGAAGGTCCGCAGTGACCGGTGGCCGGGTCACCGTTGTGATCATTACCCATAACCGTCGGGCCGAGCTGCTACGCACGCTGGCCCGAATGACCGCGCTGCCGGACCAGGCGCCCGTGGTGGTGGTCGACAACGCGTCGACCGACGGCACCTGCGATGCGGTGGCCGAGCTCTTCGGCCAGGTGACGCTGCTGCGCAGCACAGGCAACCTGGGTTCGCTGGGACGCAACCTGGCTGTCCGGGATATCACGACGCCATACGTGGCGTTCTGCGACGACGACACCTGGTGGGAACCCGGGGCGTTGCGCCGCGCTGCCGACCTGCTGGACGCCCATCCGGGGCTGGCGTCGGTGACGGCCCGGATCCTGGTCGCTCCGGACCTGGTTGAGGATCCGATCACCCCCGAGCTGCGCGACTCCCCGGTGCCCGGCCCGGCGTGGTTGCCCGGTCCGGCGCTGCTGGGCGTGCTGGCCGGCGCGAGCATGTTCCGCGTCGATGCATTCCGCGAGGTCGGTGGGTTCTCACCGCGGTTGTGGCTCGGCGGGGAGGAGGAACTGCTGGCGATCGATCTCGCCGCACGCGGCTGGTGGATGTGCTGGGCCGAAGATGTGGTCATCCAGCACGCGCCGTCCACAGCGCGGGATCCTCGGCGCCGCCGGCAACTCGGCATCCGCAACACCCTGTGGACGGCATGGTTGCGCCGGCCGCTGGGCAGCGCGTTGCGGCGCACCGGGATCATGCTGCGCTCGATCCCCCGGGACTGGGCCAGCGTGGCGGCGGTCGCCGAGGCGCTGCGCGGGTTGCCTTGGGTACTACAGGAACGCCGGGTGATACCACCTGAGGTTGAGCGTGGCCTGAAGCTGCTCGAAGAGCCGCAACGGCAATCGAAGGCTCGCCGGTACGTGGGCTGAGACCGGCGATGAGCGTCGATGTGTGAAAGGAAGCGTCATGCCACCACAAGACAGGTCACGCCAGCGGCGAACGCGGGAAGACTACGAGCGCGGGCTACCCGGATACCACGACCCGACCGCCGGATTCGGCGGTTCCACGCCGGCCCGCAGCGCGCTGACCCTACGCGCGGTGCTGGCCGGTTTCGGGTTGTTGTTCTGCACCGTCGCCGCAGTGTTAATGATCACTTCTGATCTGGTCGCGTTCGGCGTGGTGTTCGCGGTGCTCGCTGCGGTGGCGCTGGTTGATCTGGGTTGGGTGATCCACCGCAAGCGCCGTGGTGAACCAGGTTGAATAACGTCTGGGTTCAGCTCCTCAGTATCAATCCTGGGCCATGTCGAAGAAGCGGCTGTAGTGCAGCTGGTGGGCAACGGTCACGGTGGTGGTCGGCCCGTTGCGGTGCTTGGCAAGGATCAAATCCGCCTCACCGGCGCGAGGGTCGTCACGCTCCCACGCATCGGGCCGGTGGATCAGCATCACCATATCCGCATCCTGTTCCAAAGATCCACTTTCACGCAGGTCGGCCAGCATCGGCCTCTTGTCGGTGCGCTGCTCTGGACCGCGGTTGAGCTGCGAGATTGTGACCACCGGGACTTCCAGCTCCTTGGCCAGCAGCTTGAGATGCCGGGAGAATTCGCTGACCTCCTGCTGGCGGGACTCGACCTTCTTGCCCGAGGTCATCAGCTGCATGTAGTCCACGACGATCAGGCGCAGGTCATGACGCTGCTTGAGCCGCCGGGCCTTGGCCCGGATTTCCATCATCGTCATGTTCGGTGAGTCATCGATGAATAGCGGGGCCTCGCTGACCTCGCCCATCCGTCGGGCCAACCGGGTCCAGTCATCGTCGCTCATACGGCCGGAGCGCATGTCCGCCAACCGGATCCTGGCCTCAGCGGACAGCAGCCGCATCACGATCTCTGTGCGGCTCATCTCCAGCGAGAAGATCACGCTGGTCATGCCATGGGCAACCGAGCAGGACCGGGCGAAATCCAGTCCCAGGGTCGAGTTGTGGGTGGGAATCATCGATTCCCCGGCCAGATAAAGGTGGTCGCTGTTGTCCACCTGCACACAGCGGACGGGAACGGACTGAACCGGCCGCACGTCAACGATATAGCGCGCGCCTGATCTAGCCCGTGAGGAATGCCGACGTTCTTTGTGAGCGAGCCGCTTGCGCTCCAACCGAAAAACGTCATCCTCTGTACTGAATGTGAGCGTGAAGGCGGTAGCCGAATTGCTGGTGCGCCCATGCACCCGCTTCGTCGAGATTCCGCACCGGTAACCCAGACTGACAACAAGCTCACGAACATCGTGTGCAAGCCGGGCAGAAGTGACGTAGAACTGCACCGCTCCTCCGGGTGCAACCGTACCGCCAGTGTCGAGCAGACCGGCGAGCAGAGCCTGCCGCTGCGCAAGCGAGGCTCGCAGATAGATCGACGGAACGTGCTTATTTCCCAACAAATCGAGCGTACGCAGCCGCGCCTGGACGGCAGTTGCATCCAATCCCTCAGCCTCGACGTGAAAAGCAATCTCGGGATCGGCGCTGGCGAAGTTTGCGGCGTAGCTGGAACCATCACTGAGCCACACACCGAGGGAGTAGGGCGGGATGAGCAAGTTCCGGTCGGGAAGGTGCAGGGGCCGGCAATTGACCACTGAATGATTGAGCCGCCGATCAGCGGTGCTGCACCGGAGCGTCGCCGCGATGTGTTCAGTAGTGCGCACATCGGCAAATGTCCGCTGGTTGCGGTAGCGGTTGTAGCCAATCGCGGCTTGCTGCGCAGAGCGGCGCGAGGCGCGGGTCTCGGTGAGCCACTGATGCTGGCCATCTGCCACGATGATCGAGCCGTCGGAGAATTCCACCTCGTAGCAGGGCCTGCTGCGTAATACGTCTGTTGCCGCCACTACTGTCGTCGGTCGGCCGTCCGCGCCCAATAACTGGTCGCCAACGGCAATGTCACCCATCGTGGTCCAACCATTCGGCGTGGGCAGCGAAGTGTCCAGTGCGAGCGCCTTACCTATTCCGGGACGAGCCGCGATAATCACCATCTGCCCGGCATGCAAGCCGTTGGTCACCGCGTCGAGGTCGGTAAAGCCGGTCGGTACCCCGGCCGATGCGCCGCCGCGGGAGGCGATCGCGTCGATCTCGTCCATCGTGGGCTGCAGCAGCTCCTCAAGCGCGATGTAATCCTCGCTCATCCGCCGCTCGGTGACCTCGTATACCGCAGCCTGAGCGCGATCCACCACCTCATCGACGGCAGCGCCGTCGGACCCGAGATAGCCCAGCTGAACGATGCGGGTGCCGGCCTCCACCAAACGCCGCAACACCGCCTTACCGGCGACGATTTCGGCGTAGTACCCAGCATTGGCGGCGGTCGGCACCACCGAGATCAGCGTGTGCAGGTAGGGCGCCCCACCCACCCGAAGCAGCTCACCGCGGCGTTCCAGCTCGGCGGATACGGTGACCGGATCGGCCGGCTCACCGCGCCCGTACAGGTCCAGCACGCAGTTGAACAGTGCCTGATGAGCGGGCCGGTAGAAGTCTCCGGGCCGCAACACCTCCACCACGTCGGCGATGGCGTCCTTGGACAGCAGCATTCCACCGAGCACGGATTGCTCGGCAGTGATGTCCTGCGGCGGCTGGCGGTCAAAGGACTGCCCACTGTCCTCCAGCCGCACGCCGCGGTCATCCACCAGCGCCACTACTGGGTACCTACCCTTCCCCGACTGTCCGACCCCGATCGAACACAAGTTCTACCCAATGGCACCGACAGAAACCGTCTGGACGGTCCCGCAACCGGTTCCCATCGGTCGCGCCGGGCGAGGTTAGGTCGGCCGGAAGACGTGAGCAAGCCACCGGTGGGGACAACCTGGGGACGCGGTAGAGGACGGCGCGCTCGACCTCGCTCATAGTGCGACAGACAGCTGGGGACAACATGGGGAAAACCGACCGGGTTTTCTCGTTCCCCGTGCTCAAGCCCTGTGCATAGATATGGGACAATCTCTCCGGCCTCGGCCCGGCGTGTCCCGCCAACGCCATGCTGTCGCGGCGTGTTGACACTGCGAGTCACGGAGCACTCGAATCGGACCACGAAACGTCATGAAGACGGCCACCGTCGGCGACCACGCCGTGGTGCTAGGGGCAAGCATGGCCGGCCTGCTGGCCGCCCGGGTTCTGACCGATGCTTACCACCAGGTGACAGTGATCGAGCGGGACATCCTGCCGCACGATCTCGCTGGCCGCCGGGGGGTGCCGCAGGGCCGTCACCTGCACGCACTGCACGCCCGCGGTCGTGAACTGCTCGACGAGCTGTTCCCCGGCTTCACCGAGCAACTGGTGCAGGCCGGCGCGGTAACCGCGGATTCTTTGGGCGATGCCCGAATCCACGTGTCTGGTCAACTGCTGCGCCAAGCCGACATCGGCCTGCCCGCGCTGAGTGCCAGCCGCCCATTCATCGAGGGCCACGTCCGCCAACGGGTGCGGGCGCTGCCGGCGGTGCGTTTCGTCGAGGGCTGTGACGTGCTCGGCCTGGTCACTGGCGACGAGCAGCGCCGGGTCACCGGGGTGCGGCTGGGGCACCGCGACGACCGCGGTTCGCAGCACACAGTGCCCGCTGATGTGGTCGTTGACGCCACCGGCAGGGGGTCGCGCACGCCGGTGTGGCTGGAGCAGTTCGGCTACCCGCGGCCCGCGATCGACCGGGTCGAAATCGGGCTGGGCTATGCCAGCCGTCGCTACCGGCTGCGCCCCGGCGCCTTGGGTAATGACGCGGCCATCCTCACCGGGCCGACACCGATCAACCCGCGGGCGGGAGCTATCAGCCCCGTGGAGGGCGGCCAACACATGGTCACGCTGGCCGGCATCCTTGGCGACCATCCGCCGCTGGACCCGGCTGGGTTCGGTGCGTTCGCGGCCAGCATCTGCTACCCCGACCTTGCCGAGGCGCTGGCCCATGCCATCCCGGTCGATGACCCAGTGGGTTTCCGCTTCCCGGTCAGCGTGCGTCACCGCTATGAGCGGTTGCGCCGTTTCCCGGTTGGCCTGCTGGTGATCGGGGACGCGGTGTGCTCGTTCAATCCCATCTACGGGCAAGGCATGACGGTGGCCGCCATGCAGGCAGTGACCCTGCGGG
>JALZDU010000509.1 GCA_030862405.1 Actinomycetota bacterium
GGTCAGCCCCTCCCAGGCCCCAAAATCGGTCTCGATCAGCCCCTCGTCAACGCTCAACGGCACGTTCAACGCGTCAGCCACCGGCTGGGCGGTCTGCCGGGCCCGCAGCAGCGGTGAGCCGACCACCGCCTTAACACCGTCCATCCTGGACAGCCGGGCGGCAGCAGCGGCAGCCTGCCGCTCCCCCAGCTCGGTCAGCGGCAGGTCCCCGCGCCCGGAGTAGCGGCGTTGCGCGGAGTACTCGGTCTGCCCGTGCCGCAGCATCAGCAGCCGGATCGGGGAACCGGTAGCCCCGGTCCAGTGCGACGGTGCCGCGGTCTGGGTTCCTGACGTGCGGACAACGCCGGTCTGAGCGTCCATCGCCTCGTTGGCCAGCCGGTCGGCGTGGGCGTTGCGAGCCCGCGGCACCCAGGTGTACGTGACGTCGCCGAGCTGGCGAGCCAGCCCGGCCGCCTCGCTGGCCAGCGGGCGCAGGTGCGGTTGCTTGACCTGCCAGCGCCCGCTCATCTGCTCCACGACCAGCTTGGAATCCATCCGTGCCTCGGCGCTGTCCGCGCCCTCCTTAAGCGCGGCGCTCAGTCCGGCGATGAGACCTGAATACTCAGCAACGTTGTTAGTGGCGGTACCCAGCCCTGCGGCAACCTCGGCGAGCAGCTCCCCGGTGTCGGCGTCTCGTACCACCGCTCCGTACCCGGCCGGCCCGGGATTGCCGCGCGAGCCGCCGTCTGCCTCGATGATGACCCGCCGGGTCACAGCCCTGCCTCGCCCCGCACCAAGACCACGCCACATTCCTCGCAGCGCAGCACCTCATCCGGAGGCGCCTCGCGCAGGCGTCCGATCGCGGTTCGGTCCAGCTCCAGCTGGCAGGCGCCGCACCGTTGCTGTTGTAAGAGGGCGGCACCGGTGCCCCGCTGGGTCCGGATCCGCTCGTAGAGCGCCACCAGGTCCGCAGGCAGCTCACCAAGCAGCCTGCGCCGCTGCTGCTGCCCGCGCTGCTCGGTGGACTCTAGATCTGCCAGCGCATCGTCGCGCCGTCGAACAGCATTGAGGCGCCGCTGCTCGATGCCGGCGAGTTCGGCGCGGCCGCGGTCGACGTCGAGGCCCGTGGCCTCGCGTTGCTCCATCACCTCCAGCAGGTCGTCCTCCAAGACAGTCTGGCGGCGTTGCAAGGTGGCCAACTCATGCTGCAAGTCCTCCAACTGCTTGCCGGAACTGATCGATCCAGAGTCGAGCAGACCGCGGTCGCGGTTCTCGCGCGCTCGCACCTGGTCGATCTCGGCCTCCAACTTGCGGATCTCACGGTCCAGGTCCGATGCCGCCGTCTCTGCCGCGACCAGCGAGTCCCGGCCGGACAGCAGATCCTTGTCGACTTGCTCGATCTCGGCCAGCTCGGGCAGCGACCTGCGCCGGTGCGCGGCACGGGTAAGTTCGGCGTCCACCACGGCGAGCTCGAGCAGCCGGCGTTGCGCGGCGGGATCGGCGTTCACCGCGGCAGCCTCCCATCTGATTGTGCCCTATCTGATCGGGTCAAGCCGATTGTCCAGGGATCGGTGCGGCGATACGAAACGTGGACATCGACCGTACCGCCGAGGGCCGTGGAGATCACCGCTGCAGCCTGCGGGCACCACGGGTGTTCACTGGCCCAGTGTGCGACGTCGACCAGCGCGGGACCGTCGGCGGCCAGGTGCTCAGACGCTGGGTGATGCCGCAGGTCAGCGGTGACGAAGGCATCGACGCGGGCACTGGCGGCGGCACCGAGCAGCGAGTCCCCGGCACCGCCGCAGACCGCAACAGTACGGATCGGTCGTTGCGGGTCACCGGCGGCCCGTACACCCCACGCGGTCTCGGGCAGCGCCCCCACCACCCGGCTGGTGAACGCCTGCAACGATTCTGGTCGGGCCAGCTCGCAGATTCGCCCGAGCCCGGTGCGCGAGGACCCTTCACGAACGTCGAGCACGCCGGTGACCCGCAACCCCAGCGCGTGAGCCAACGCATCGGATACTCCTGGGTTGGCTGCATCGGCGTTGGTGTGCGCGCAGAACAACCCGATCCCAGCGCGCACCAGCCGGTGCACCAAGGCGCCTTTGGGATCGTCGGCGGGCACGCCGTGCACCCCGCGCAGCAGCAGTGGATGGTGGGTGACGAGCAGTTGCACGTCCTGCTCCAGCGCCTCGGCGACGGTCTCGGCGACCGGATCGACAGCCACCAGCACCCGCTGCACCGGTTCGGCCGGATCACCACAAACCAGCCCCACGGCGTCCCAACCCTCAGCCAGCCCAGGCTGGTACGCGCCTTCCAACACAGCAACCACCTCGCGCACTGTCGCGGTCATCCGCGAACCGCGATTCGGCTCCGAATGGCGTCAGCGGTCATGACGCCCGCAGCGCGTGGCGGAGGGCGGTGACTAGCAGGGTAGCGATGTCGGGGGGGCGGACCGCGACGCGCAGGTGATCGGGTGTGAGCCCGGGGAAGGTGTCGGCGCGCCGTACTGCGATACCGGCATCGACAAGGCAGGCCCGGACCCGCTCTCCGCGTGGCACGCGCAACAGCAGGAAGGGCGCCGCAGCCGGCTGATGGACCATGACACCAGGCAGGGCGGCTAGCCGTTGGGCCATCCATTCCCGGTGCCGCACGGTCTGCGTGGCGGCTGCAGCAGCCTCGGCCACCGCGGCCGGGATGCTGCAGGCCCGCACCGCCTCCAGCACCAGCGTGCCGACTGGCCACGGCGGGCGCGGGACCGCCAGCCGGGCGAGCAGATCGGGCGCGCCGAGCGCGTAGCCGGCGCGCAGCCCCGGCAGGGCCCAGGTCTTGGTGAGACTGCGGAACACAAGCAGGCCGGGTGTGTCGCAGTCGGCTGCCAACGATTCCCGTTCACCGGGCACCGCGTCGGCGAAGGCCTCATCCACCACGAGCACCCGCCCTGGTCGGGCCAGCGCGCGCACCGCCTCAGCCGGATGCAGAACTGAAGTCGGGTTGGTGGGGTTGCCGAGCACCACAAGATCGGCCTCGGCGGGGATCAGTTCGGGCCGCAGCCGGTATCCGGTGCCGGTCAACACTTGTTCGACGGGGATACCGGCACTGCGCAGAGCCACCTCTGGTTGAGTGAATGACGGGTGCACCACCGCGGCCAACCGGGGCGTCAGCGCGGGCAGCAAGGCGAAGCCCTCAGCCACCCCACCGAGTACCAGCACTTCCATAGGGTCGCGGCCATGCCGGGCAGCCACCGCCGCGCGCGCAGCGCTGTCCTGTGCCGCGCAGGGATAGCGACCGAGTCCGTTCAACGCTGCGGACAGCCGCTCACGCAACCACGCCGGAGGTCCTTCGCCGCGCACGTTCACGGCGAAGTCGAGCAACCCCGGGGCGGCATCGACATCACCGTGGTGGCGCAGCATCTGGTCCATCGTGCATGCACGCTAGCGCGTGCTGACTTGATAGCGGCGCAGTCGTCTGATCAGGAGGCCGGCTGCGGGTCAGGAGTCCGGATCCTCGCCGCGAGCACCGGCGCGGGTGCGCGCGGGGTCCACCTCCCGCTCGGGATGGCGGCGCAGGTACTCGTCCTCAAGCTCGGCGGTGCGGCTGGTGTGCGTTCGCAGCGCGTCCAGCGAACCGTGCAGGAACGTGTCATGCCGGGTCTCGTGGAGATGCTCCAACTCGCGCAGTAGATCGCTTTCTGCAAGGTCCTCCGGGCGCACACCTGACACGTCGTTCCCCTCTCCGATTCCGATGCCGCACATAGTATTTTTCTGCCGTTGGACGTTGCGCCGCGGCCGGCTGAGCGACCTGTCGCGCCGTTCACAGACCCGAGGGGAACCCGAATCGCCGTCTCGATGTCGACGCGCACATCTCCGGCGACGAAAGATGATCGAGCCCTTCATCAGGATGCGCCAGGACCGTGCAGAGCCATCCAGGTCGCCTGCCGGGCACGTCACGCGCTGTACGACGACGTTTCGCGGGACGACCCGGCCACGCGGACGGCGCGACTGGCGGCAGTAGGGCGGTTGTGCCGCAGCTGCCTCCGCAGGGCATGCGTGCTGTGGGTTCAGACTGGGGTTGTGAGCACCGCGCAAAAGAGGCTGTCTGTCTGCTTCGTCTGCACCGGCAACATCTGCCGCTCGCCGATGGCCGAGATCGTCTTCAGGGAGGCGCTGCGCCGGGAAGGTCTAGCCGAGCGGGTCCGGGTCAGCAGCGCAGGAACCGGTGACTGGCACGTTGGCGGTCCGGCCGATCCACGCAGCGCCAAAACGCTGCGCCGCGCCGGCTACGACTGCAAGCACGTCGCCGCGCAGCTCAGCGCGCAACATCTATCCGCCGATCTGGTGGTGGCGTTGGATTCCGGGCATCTCGCGGCACTGCGCCGGCTGGTGGCGCAACCGCACCGCGTGGTGCTGCTGCGATCATTCGACCCGGCGGCGGACGGGGATCTTGACGTGCCCGACCCGTACTTCGGTGGCAAGCACGGCTTCGACGAGGTACTCGACATGGTGCATGCGGCGGTGCCCGGCTTACTGGCGTGGGTACGCAGCCGGCTATGACTGCGGCCGGGGCTGCGGCGGGTGAGGCCGTCGCTGCGATTACCGGGCAACCGGTACGAACCGCGACCTCGCGCGGCAGCATCTGGTTGATCGAGTTGGGTGACGGGCGCACCGTGGTGGCCAAGCGGGGGCAACCCGGGCAGGTCCTGGCCGAGGCGGCCGGGCTGCGCTGGCTACAGGTACCCGGCGGTCCACCGGTGCCGCAGGTGCACGGACACGACGGGCAGTGGCTGGTCACCGAACACGTGCCGGCCGGCCGGCCGGACGCCAAGGCGGCTGAGCGCCTCGGGCGTCAGCTCGCCACGCTGCACACCGCGGGAGCTCCCGCCTTCGGCGCCGCACCGCCGGACGGACCGCACGAAGCGTGGATCGGTGCCGCCCCGATGGCCAACGTCACCGGGGTGCAATGGCCGCAGTGGTATGCCGAGCATCGGGTGTTGTGTTACTTGCGCAGTGCCGTGGATCGTGGCGCCGTGGACGCCACCGGGGCGCGTGCGGTGCACCAGGTCTGTGAGCGGATCGAGGAGCTGGCCGGGCCAACCGAGCCACCGGCCCGGCTGCATGGTGACCTGTGGGCCGGCAACGTGCACGCCGGCGCCGACGGGCAGCTATGGCTGCTCGACCCCGCCGCGCACGGCGGGCACCGGGAAACCGACCTGGCGATGCTCGCCCTGTTCGGCCTCTCGCACCTGGAGCAGTTGCTCGCCGGCTACCAGGATGTCGCCCCACTGGCATCCGGTTGGCAACAGCGTGTCCCGCTGCACCAGCTTTTCCCGCTGCTGGTGCATGCAGTCCTGTTCGGTGGCGGCTACGGTGCCAGCGCAGCCGCCGCTGCACGCGCAATGCTGAGGTGAACACCGGTTACCGTGGTGGGGTGCGGTGGCGGTTTCTACTGCGTCCTGGCTGGGTGGCGCTGACGGCGGTGGTGGCGAGCTTCTCCGTCGCCGCATTCACCCTGCTTGCGCCGTGGCAGTTCGAGCGCGCCGAGCAGCGTGCCGAGCGCAACGCCGCTATCGAGCGCTCCGTCAGCATCCCACCGCAGCCGCTACGCGAGATACTCGCCGCCGGCGTTGCGCCAGCGCAGGGCACCGAGTGGCGGCAGGTCGTCATCACCGGGCGCTACCTGCCCAACGCCGAGACGGTCGTGCGGCTGCGCACCGTGCAGGGCGAGCCGGCGTACGAGGTGTTGGTCCCGCTTGAGTTGGCGGACGGATCGATCGTGCTCGTGGATCGCGGCTATCTACGTCCGGTCGAGGGGCAGGTGCCCGCCTATCCCCCGGTGCCCGGTGGCGAGGTAACCGTGACCGGCCGGTTGCGAGCCGACGAGCCGGACCCGCAGGGCGGTGCAGTCGTGGCCCAGGACGGTCACCGGCACGTCTACGCGGTGAATACCCGCACCGTGAGCGCGGCGACCGGGGTGCGACTCGAGCCGGGTTACGTGCAACTAGCTGAGGCAGCCCCCGGGGTGCTGTCCGCGCTGCCGCTGCCGCAGCTGTATGCCGGGCCGTCTTTCGCCTACGCGCTGCAGTGGCTCGCGTTCGGCGCGATGGCCCCGCTGGGGCTGGCCTACTTCGCCTGGCGGGAAGCGACCGGCTGGCGTCGCGAGGAGTGGTCTCCGGATGCCGACGACCCGCATGATCCACCGATGGCCGCGCTCACCGACCGTTACGGCTCCAATAAGTATGGCTACTGAGCCACACCGGCAAGCACCGCGCACAGTGCCGCGGCCGCCAGCCCGATAACCCGAGACAGCTCGACTCCCCGAATCAGGTCACCGGCGTCAGGCGTGCGGCCGTGGCCCAGGACCGGACGCTGCTCTGCCCCGTGCGGGTAGACGGTGCGCCCTCCCAGCCGTATCTCCAGGGCACCCGCGAACGCCGCCTCGATCTGCCCCGCGTTGGGGCTGGGATGCGCTGGTGCGTCGCGCCGCCAGGCCTGCCAAGCACCGCGGGCCGAACCTCCCACCACCGGCGCGCACAGCGTGGCCAACCCGGCAGCGGCCCGGGACGGTAGCAGGTTGACCAGGTCGTCCAGCCGAGCCGCGGCCCAACCGAATCGCCGGTAACGCGGCGACCGGTACCCGACCATCGCATCCAGGGTGTTGACCGCGCGGTAGGCCAACAGCCCTGGCACCCCAGCCACCGCGCCCCAGACCAGCGGCGCGACGACCGCGTCGGAAGTGTTCTCGGCGACGGATTCCACGCTGGCTCTAGCCACGCTGGCCAGATCAAGATCGTCCGGCGCGCGGCCACACAGGTGCGGCAGCCGTGCCCGCGCGGCGTCGAGGTCGCCCGCGTTCAGCGCCCGGGCCATCGCAGCGCCTTCCTGGGCAAGCGAAGCGCCACCCAACGCGATCCAGGTCGCCAGCGCGGTACCCGCCACCTGCATACCGGCCCGTCTGCGCCCGGCTCGCTCCAGCAGGCCACCGATCGCTGCCACACCACCGACCAGGGCGCCGGTGTAAACCAACCCGGCAAGCCGGTGTTCGGCGTAGCACGCGCGTTCAGCGGACGCGGCGAGTTGGCCGAAGACAGCCACCGGGTGATGGCGCCGCGGATCGCCGAATACCGCATCAGCAGCAACACCGACCAGCAAGCCGACCGCTCGCGCTGCGCCCACTTGTTCGACCCCCAGATCTTCGGACCGAAGCGGACACCTTACTGGCGCTTCCGCCCACACTCGTTCTGGGCCCAAACTGCAGTAATCAGACCTTGAATCAGTGCATTGTGTCCCCAGAAAGCGCAGCCGTCAGCCGTAGCTCGCTTTTGCGGACTTTGCCCATTTCATTACGGGGTAGTGCGGGCAGGTAGTGCACCGCACGGGGTCGCTTATGCGGTGCGAGCAGCTCCGCGACGTGCTCGGCGAGCTGCTGCGCGGTAGGTGGCGGGTCGCAGGCGGCGACTACCCACGCCACTACCCGCTCTCCGAGGTCTGCATCCGGCTGCCCGGTGACCGCCACCTCGGCAACACCCGGATGTTCCAGCAGCGCGTTTTCGATCTCGCCTGCGCCGATCTTGTATCCGCCGCTGGAGATCAGGTCGGTGGCGCGGCGTCCGAGCAGCCGCAGGTGCCCGTCCGAGCCGCGGGTGGCGATGTCGCCGGTGCGAAACCAGCCGTCGCGCATCGCCTCGGCGGTGGCATCGGGGCGGTTGAGATAACCCAGGAACAACGTCGGCCCGGCGACCTCAATCTCTCCAACGGTCTCGTCGTCGGTCACCTGCAGGTCCGAGCCCCGCTCGTCCACCAGCCGCAGTGCCACTGCATCCAGCGGCGGCCCGACGGTGCCCGGCCGGCGTTGCCCGTTAGCCCGCACCGCGCAGGTGATCAGCGACTCGGTCATCCCGTACCGCTGCACTACATGTTGACCGGTCGCCGCGGCGATGCGCTGGTGATCGGACACGGGTAGTGCCGCGGAACCCGAGACCAGGAGCCGAGCCCGGCCAAGCGCTGCGGCGACCTGGGAGTCCTCCTCAGCCGCAGCGGCCAACCGGTGGTACATCGTCGGCACGCCGAACATCATCGTTGCGGAACCCGCCAATTCCCGGGCCGCTCCCTCCACCGAGAATGAGCCAAGGTGGTGCAAGGCGCCCCCGAGTCGCAGCGGCCCGATGACGCCCAGTACCAGGCCATGCACGTGAAACAGCGGCAGACCGTGCACCAGGACGTCCTGGGCGGTCCACCGCCAGGCTGAGGCGAGCGCGTCGACATCAGCGGCAAGCGCGCGCCGCGGCAGCACCACACCCTTGGGTGGACCTGTGGTGCCCGAGGTGTAGACGATCAGTGCTGGTGACTTGAGGTCCGGCTCGGACGGCATCGGCGCACCCCGCGACCGCAGATCGACGTCAAGCCGCGGCAGGGCACGCAGGGCCGCGGGCAAGGTTGCTCCCGCAGCGGTGAGCACCATGTCGGGTCTCGCATCGGAGACGACATGCTGCAGCTCCCGGGTGCCCAGCTTGGGATTGATCGGCACCGCAGGCACCCCCGCGGCCAGCGCCGCTACAATCGCCACGCAGGTCTGCAGCTGCGGTGCGGCCCAGACTGCAACGCGCCGGGCACCGGCAAGCGGGGCTTGCAAAGCAGCGGCCAGCACACTCAGTTCCCGATGTGTCACCGAATGCTGACCGAATCGCAACGCCTCAGCGTCAGTGGGTTGGTGCAATGCCGGCAACAATGGCGGACTATCCACTCGCAATCCTTTCAAGGTCCTTGTTGAGGTAATGTCTGCCACCATGGCTCAGCGTGCTGGCATCGTGGATGATCAGCCCCGGCCTTTCGAATGGTGGATGACCTCGCACCTTGCCCTGGCTTTGGCGTTCAACTGCTTCCTGCCTGTTCTGCTACCGGCGTACGTACTCTCGGTCGGGGGAACCG
>JALZDU010000524.1 GCA_030862405.1 Actinomycetota bacterium
GGCCGCTGCCCAGCGGTGGTCGTCTTCTTCCAGGCTCGTGGGTGACGTCCGCGCAGGCCAGCAGCACGCATCAGTCGCCAGACCCGCTTGGCGGCGACCCGCACCCCGCGCACGACGAGCTCGGCCCAGACCCGGCGCACGCCGGGATGGCCGTGCAGCTCGGCGTGGATCTCGCGGATCGTCTTGGTGAGCTCGGTGTCGGTGCGCTCCCGCTCGCAGGGCCCCGTGGCCAGCCACCGGTAGTAGCCCTGGTGGATGACCCCGAGCTGGTCGCACATGAACGTGACTGGGAACTGTTTCTCGGTGGCCCAGTCCGCGATCGCCGCGTACTCCCGCGGCTGTTCCTTCGCGAACCAGGCCGCCACTTTTTTTGCGAAGTCACGCTCCATCCGCAGGACAGCGTTGTCCTTGCGGAGCCGTTCCAGCTCGGTCCGTTCGGTCTCGGACAGGTCCTTGTCGGGAACCCGACCGGATTCTCTTGCTCTCTTCACCCATTTGCCTAACGTCATCTCGTGGACGCCGATACTCTTCGCCACCTCGGCGATAGATCGGCCCGAATCGAGGACGAGGTTAACGGCCTGGTCCCTGTACTCCTGGGTAAAGCGTCGGCGTGTCGCCACGCGATCTCCTCCGCTGGGTGATCAGCGGCAGCTACGTCGGGTGTCTACAAGATCGGGTACGGTCCAATAAGCCATCAGGAGGTTGTCATGAGGGTGGGAATCCGAGAGCTGCAAGACGGCTTGAGTCGCCACCTCGCGGAGGTTCGCCGTGGACGCAGTGTGACGGCGACCGAGCACGGTCGGGTCATCGCTAGTATGGTTCCGGCCGAGGCTCCGACTCCCCAGAAACTGCTCATCACGGAAGGGCGGGTTCGGCCGGGCCGGAAGCCGAAGCGGTTATCTCTTGTGATCCCGTCCCCTCGCCGGGACTGTGAGTAACCTCCCGCGGCACGTGGCGCTGGTGATGGACGGCAACGGACGATGGGCAACGCACGGGGCCTGAGCAGGGTGGAGGGTCACCGCCAGGGCGAGGCCGTATTGCTGGACGCGGTGTGCGGCTGCACTGAACTGGGCGTGCGACCGGACACCCCGTGACCGTGGCGCAGCGTGCTCCGCGAGCTCGAGGTCGCCGAGGAGCTGACGTGCGGGCGGTTGTCCTACGTGGACCGGAACTACCTGCGTGTCGACACCCACGAGGCGAGGAACGCCCACCTCGTTTGGGGCCCAGGCCGGAGATGATCGCCACCGCCACCGCCACCGTGTCGACGTGTCCGCCTATTGGGTTACCGGTTCTCCCCGTGCATCGCTGACTTGGCCGATCCAGCGGTTCTGGCGCGCCACCCCGCGACTACGAGCCGCTAAGGCGACCGCCCGCTACAGCGACAATAGCTGCGGCATGTGAGCGAATCTTCCCCACGTCCGCACACACAGAGTACTCGTTCGCGCTGCTAAAACGTCTTGCACAGCCATAACATCCCGGGGTACGAACAAAGGGCGGGCCCCCGGGGAGGATTGGAGAGGGCCGGGGGAGCTGTGCTCATCCCGTTGTGGTCACCTGTAAGTAAGTGAAGCTTTTCTGCGTAGTGGCCACTTTCTGCGCCCAATATGGAAGATGGAAGGGATACACAAATGTTTCGCGAGATGCTCAAGTCAAAGATCCACCGAGCTCGGGTCACACAGGCCGATCTGCACTATGTCGGCTCATTAACCATCGACGCCGGCCTGATGCGCCGGGCGAACCTGCTGCCCGGCGAGAAGGTCGACGTCGTCGACATTGACAACGGGTCGCGCCTGAGCACCTACGTGATCGAAGGTCCTCCAGACTCGGGGATCATCGGCATCAACGGCGCCGCCGCGCGGCTCGTCAGCACCGGTGACCTCGTCATCATCATCAGCTACGCTACCGTCTCTGCGAAGCAGGCCGCCACCCTGCGGCCGAGAGTGGTGTTCGTCGACGAGCACAACCGCCCTCTCACCGAGAGTTCGGATCACGCCGATGTCCCCGAGGGGTTCGGGCTGCACCGCGGCGACCTCCCCCTTCTGACGGGACAGCAGCGGTGAGCGCGCGCGCTGGCGCCCTGCTCACCGGTATCCATCCAACATCAGGGGGCCCACACGTCTGTGTGGACAATGCCCTGTCGCAATACTACCCCGAACTCGTCGGACTGGTGG
>JALZDU010000530.1 GCA_030862405.1 Actinomycetota bacterium
CCGACTGGTACGTCGGCTGGCTGGACGGCATTGCTCGGGTGTGGCCTCCCTGGGAGATCTACCTGGGCGACTACATGATTCCCCAGAATTTCTGGCCGACCATGGTGCTTCCCGCCATCATGTTCACCCTGGCGGCGACGTACCCTGCCATCGAGCGCAAGCTGACCAACGACAACGCCAGCCATAACCTCCTGCAGCGCCCACGCGACGTCCCGGTGCGCACTGCGCTGGGCATGATGGCGATCTTATTCATGTTCGTGCTGTTGCTTTCCGGCGGCAACGACGTCATCGCTTACGTGCTCAACATTTCGTTGAACGCGACTACTTGGGCCGGCCGCATCGGTCTGCTGTTGTTGCCACCGATTGCCTACTACGTCACCTACCGCATCTGTCTTGGTCTGCAGCGGGCCGATCGCGCAATTCTCGAACACGGCATCGAGACCGGCATCATCAAGCGCCTGCCGCACGGTGAGTTCATCGAAGTGCACCAGCCGCTGGGCGGTGTCGATGATCACGGCCACCCCATCCCGCTGGAGTACCAGGGTGCTCCGGTACCCAAGCGGATGAACCAGCTCGGCTCGGCCGGATCGCCGGTCCCAGGATCGCTGCTGCGGCCGGATCCCCCGGAACAAACCAGGGCACTGGAGAAGGCACGCCAAGATGGCGACGGAGCTCTTGCCAAGGGCACGGATCGGGAGTTGGCCGGTCGGCCACAGCAGCCTAGGGACTGACCTTCAGCCGCCGCCACCTCACGTAGGGGACACCGTTAACCCGATATGGAGGCATATCGGGTTAACGAGACCTGCATACCTCGAGACATCTTCATGTCGCGGAAACGAGCAGCGCGCACAGGATGTTGTTCGCTCGATCGATCCTGTGGGAGAAGCGCCAACGATCGCAGCTGACCCTGCCGGGCTAGGGGGACAGAAAGGAGTCGCTGGAAGGTAGCTAGTGAGGTCCTGCCTCAGGCTTGGGACGGACGTGATACTCGAAGACAAGCCCGCCCACCGTGAGAAGGATCAAAGCGGCGCCGCCCGCGACCAACCACCACTGGCCGAGAGCCAGCGCGACGCCGAGCACGGTCGCAGACAGTCCCATCCCAAATGGCCAGTAACTACCGGGTGAGAAGAAGCCTAGTTCGCCGGCGCCGTCAGAGATCTCGGCATCGACGTTGTCTTCCGGGCGCATCCGGACTCGCCGGGAGACGAAGCGGAAGTAAGTGCCGATGATGAGGGTCAGCCCACCGGTCAGGATCAGCGCGGCCGTCCCCACCGGCTCGCCGACCGACCACAGGCCGTAGATCACCGCGGACAGGAAGAAAAACGCGGTAGTGATCTCGAAGATCCGCGCCTCGATCTTCATGGTGCTACCTCGCTCTCGAACCTTCGATAGATCAGTTGATACTGAAGGTTAGCGGCCTCCTCCGCCGGCCTGGCGAATCTGGGCGGCGGTGCGGTCGGTGTCGAACGGGGAAGTGGTTACTGCCTCGGGCGCACACAGGTCGCCGCAGTTCAGCAAGGCGAGCGCCTCACCGGCCGTGTACGGCCGCTGGGTCTGAGGGTTCGTCAGGGCTCGCAGCACGATGTATCGGTCGAACAAATCCCCAGGTAAGGCCCGGAGCTCGAAGTTCATCATCGCGTGGTAGGTGCCGCACAACTCAGCGCAGCGACCGACAAAGGCGCCCGGACGCTCCACGGTGGTCTGAAAGACGTGGTCGCTGTCGTTCTTCTCCGGCCGCGGGAAGACGTCACGCTTGAAGAGGAATTCCGGTATGTAAAACGAGTGCAGGACGTCGGTGGACACGACCCGGTATTCCACCACTCGATCGACCGGCACCACCAGGAGCGGGACAGTGGCGGACGTACCCACGGTGGACAGCGGCGCACCGTCCTGGGTCCGCATGACCGGGTAAATACCGTCCCTTCCTGGATTATCCTGCAGGTACTGGAACTCCCAGTTCCATTGGAAGCCGACCACTCGCACCCGCAGATCCGGATTATCGGCTTTGGCATTGACGATGTTCTGCGCTACCACGGTGAAGTAAAACAGCACCGCCACGATGACGAACGGGATGACCGTGTAGACAATCTCAAGCGGCAGGTTGTATTGAGTCTGCCGAGGCATCTCGCCGGACCTTTTGCGGTGGAAGGTCACCGACCACATGATCAGCCCTGCGACGATCGCCCCCACCACCAGCGCCGCGACTGTCGCCCAGATCCACAATGCGCGCATCGTCTCAGCCTGCGGGGTGACACCCTCCGGCCAGCCGAATGCGAACACATCGTGGACTGAGCACCCGGTCAACACAAAGGCGACCATCCCGGCCAGACCGGCCACCTTCACTAGCCGAGCCGCGCGAGAGCGGACCACGCCGATCACGCCTGGTTCCTCCTCGTCGCCCCAATGCGGCCGTCAGCTCACTAACTGGAGCCTAAACCAGCGTCGCGCCCGCAGCTCCCCCGGGGAGCGGGTGTTCCGCGCAGGCGGTCGTCATACTGTGTCGTCCATCGACGGAAGGGTGAGCGCGTGTGCGGGTTGCTGGGACTGCTGACAGCGCAGCGAGACGCGCCAGCCCGAGTGGCGGCCGTGACCGCCGCCTTGAGCTGCCAGCGGCATCGCGGACCCGACGAGACCGGGACCTGGCACGACTCCGACGTGGTGCTCGGGTTCAACCGGCTGTCCATCATCGACATCGAACACTCGCACCAGCCCCTGCGGTGGGGGCCACCAGAGGCGCCTGAGCGTTACACAATCCTGTTCAACGGAGAGATTTACAACTACGTCGAGCTTCGCGACGAGCTCCAAAGCGAGCCTTACGGCGTGAGATTTGTCACCGAAGGCGACACCGAGGTCATCCTGGCCGCCTACCACCACTTGGGGACGGCTGCGGTGCAGCGGCTGCGAGGAATGTTCGCTTTCATCATCTGGGACGCGCAGTTGCGCGTGGCATTCGGCGCCCGGGATCCCTTCGGTATCAAGCCACTCTTCAGTTGCGTGGGGCCGGGTGGAGTCGCCTTCGCCAGTGAAAAGAAGAGCCTGCTGGAGCTCGCACCCTCGTTGGGCGTGTCAGCCGTGTCTGGCACGTCTATGGAGGTGGACCATCGAGCGTTGCAGCTCTACCTGAGCCTGCAGTACGTACCCGAGCCGGCGTCCCTGCACGCGGGGATAACCCGGATCGAGTCCGGTACCTCCTTCACCCTCTCCCCCGGTGGCAAGCTGATCACCGATCGGTACTTCCATCCCGATTTCCGGCCGCGCCCGGTGCGTTCCGAGGCCGAGTCCGGTGTCCTGCACGACAAGATCGCCATGGCACTGCGGGACTCGGTCGCCAAGCACATGCGGGCCGACGTCACCGTCGGGGCCTTCCTGTCCGGCGGCATCGATTCCACTGCCATCGCCGCTCTGGCCAGGGAGCACAATCCGGACCTGATCACCTTCACCACCGGCTTCGAGCGAGAGGGATACTCCGAGGTAGACGTGGCCGCGGAGTCGGCCGCCGCAATCGACGTCCGGCACGTGGTCCGTACCGTCTCAGCCGCCGAGCTGGCCGAGGCGCTGCCGCTGATCGTGTGGTACCTCGACGATCCAGTGGCTGATCCGGCGCTGGTGCCACTGTGGTTCATCGCCAGGGAGGCCAGGGAACACGTGAAGGTGGTGCTCTCCGGCGAGGGCGCAGACGAGCTCTTCGGTGGATACACCATTTACCGCGAACCGCTTTCGTTGGCGCCTTTCGAGAAAGTCCCTGGTGCGTTGCGCCGATCGCTGGGACGAATCTCCACCCGTATCCCACAGGGAGTACGCGGCAAGGACCTGTTACGCCGCGGATCACTGACGCTGGAACAGCGCTATTACGGCAACGCACGAATCTTCCCGGACGACCAGCTGCGTGGAGTGCTGCGCGGATACGACCCGGCCATCTCGCACACCGACGTCACCGCGGAGGCATACGCCGCGTCAACCGGTTGGGATCCGGTGACCCGCATGCAGCACGTGGACCTGTTCACCTGGTTGCGTGGCGACATCTTGGTCAAGGCGGACAAGATGACCATGGCCAATTCGCTGGAGCTACGGGTGCCCTTCCTCGACACCGAGGTATTCCAGGTGGCCGCCACCATCCCACTCGAGGAAAAGATCACCCGCGAGACGACCAAGCACGCCTTGCGCAGGGCGCTGCGTGACATCGTGCCTGCACACGTACTCAACCGACCCAAACTGGGTTTCCCGGTCCCGATCCGGCACTGGCTCAAGGACGAGCTGTACGACTGGGCCCGCGGCATCATCGATGACTCCGATGACTCCGGCACTGCGGAGCTTCTAAACCTTGCGGCGGTACGCCGCATGCTCGACGAACATCGCGCCGGCTTACGGGATCACAGCAGGCGCATCTGGGCGGTGCTGGTTTTTATGCTCTGGCACGGCATCTTCGTCGAGCAGCGGATCGTTCCCAAGGTGCCCGAACCGCACTACCCGGTAAAGGTCTAGCCGGGCGCGGGCACCGGTGCGGGACACACCGTGCACCAGCGCCCGACACGCCGACTTGCCCGGGCTCAGTTGAAGGAATCTCCGCAGGCACAGGAGCCGCCCGCGTTGGGGTTGTCGATCGTGAAGCCCTGCTTCTCGATTGTGTCCACGAAATCGATCACAGCGCCCTGAAGGTAAGGGGCGCTCATCCGGTCGACCACGACGGCCAGACCGTTGAAGTTCCGCGTGGCATCGCCGTCAAGCGTGCGCTCATCGAAGAACAGCTGGTAGCGCAGGCCTGCGCAGCCGCCGGGCTGCACGGCGATGCGCAGATGCATGTCAGTCCGGCCTTCCTGGTCGAGCAGCGCCTTCGCCTTGGCGGCAGCGGCATCGGTCAGCTCGACACCGTGGGTCGGCGCCTCAGTGTCGGTGAAGTTCTCGACGGTCATGGCTCTCCCTGGAATCGGCCTGGAATCGGCGCTGAAGCGTGCACAGCTGTCTGCACCACGGTAACGCCCGCAACCGGTGCGTGATTCCCGCTCCCTGGCATAGACGGGAATCCTTATCGCCCGCCCCACTCGCGGGCGGCGTGCTCGGCCACTGCTGCCAGCGTACCCGCCGGATCAGCAAGTGCGGCCTGCACGGAGCCAACCAGATCTGCGGCGGCATATGCGGCGCAGATCCCGGCTGCGGCCGCCTCCCGCCGTCCTACGGACACTTGCCCGGCCAACACGACACAAGGCGATCCGCGCCGCGCGGCGCCTTCGGCCAGCGCGGTGACGAGCTTGCCGCGCAATGACTGCCAGTCGAAGCTGCCCTCACCGGTGACCACCAGTTCGGTGGTGTCCAGGGCATCCTCCAGACCGGTGCGTTGCGCCACCAGCTGCGCGCCGGAAACCCGTTCGGCACCGAGCCCAAGCAGGGCCGCACCGAGGCCACCCGCCGCCCCCGCCGAGGGCAAGCCCCGGACCGCTCGGCCGGTCGCCTCCTCCAGCACGTCGGCCCAGCGAGCCAGCGCCGCCTCCAGCTCACGAACCTGCTCGGGGCCGGCGCCCTTCTGCGGCCCGAAGACCTCCGCGGCACCGTGGTGACCCAACAGTGGGTTGGTCACGTCCGCGGCAACGACCAGGCGCAGGCCGTCAACCATCGCCCGGCCATCCAGCCGCGCGCACTGGGCGAGGGCGGCACCACCAGGTGGCAACGGCTGTCCTGAGTGGTCCACGGCCACCGCACCCAGTGCCGCGAGCGCTCCGGCCCCGCCGTCGGAGCTGGCCGAACCGCCCAGACCCACCACTGCGCTGCGCAGACCGACGTCCCGTACGGCCGCGAGCAGCTCCCCCACCCCGCGGCTGGTCGCGGCCGTCGCGTCGCGGAACTCGGACGGCAGCAAGTGCAGTCCACAAGCCTGCGCCGCCTCCACGTAACCGGTCGTCTCGTGCTCCAGCCAGCACGCGGTCACCGGCTCTGCTGCCGGGCCGGTGACCCGGGCGCGGTGCACGGTGCCGCCCAGCGCCCTATGCAGGACATCCACGAAACCCGGGCCTCCATCGGCCAGCGGCCGCAATGCCAGCTCGTCACCAGGTGCGGCCCGCCGCCATCCCGTTGCGACCGCTTCGGCCGCCTCCACAGCGCTGAGGGTTCCGCCGAAACAGTCCGGGGCGATCAACACGCGCACAACTGCCGACGCTACGCCTAGGCGTGGTGTCCTAGTCTGGTCATCGTGAGGTTCCTGCGCGGCAAGACCGGCCCCGGAGCCACCGATCCCGAGCAGGAGCCGACGGTGGAGGTGGCGTCCGACGCCGACGACGTGACACACCGTGATGACGTGGCAAACCGGGGACGCACCGGCGGCAAGGGCCGGCCCACTCCCAGCCGCCGAGAGGCCGAGGGCCGCAAGCGAGGACCGGCGCCGCCCCCACCGCGGACCCAGCGTGAAGCACTACGCCGGATGCGCGGGTCCAAGGAGGAACGCCGCAAGGCCTCGGCAGCGCGGCGCGAGCGGATGATGTCGGGGGATGACAAGTACCTGCTGCCCCGTGACCGCGGTCCAGTAAAGGCCTATGTCCGGGACCTGGTGGATTCCCGGCGCAACGTGGCGGGCCTGTTCATGCCCTTGGCGCTGTTGGTGATCGTGGTGATCCTGGTCCCGTCACCTCTAGTGCAGCAGTACGTGTCACTGGTGTCGATGGCGATGCTCATCACGATGATCGTCGAGGGGCTGCTGCTCGGCCGGATCGTCAATCGCCGGGTTCGCGAACGGTTCCCCGATGCGTCCGGGACCGGTATCGGCTTGGGCTTCTACGCAATGACCAGGGCGACCCAGCTGCGCCGGCTGCGGGTACCCAAGCCTCGGGTCGGTCCGGGCGACCCGATCCCGTAGCAGGTTTGCTCACGCCGGTCGCAAGCTCATCGGGCCGTACACCTCGTCTTCGCCATCGAGCAGGGTGACCGCTGCCACCCCGTCCTGCAGCAGGGTTGACCACTCCCGTTCAAGCCATTCCTCGGCGCCCGCCTGATCGTCGAAAGTGATGTCCGGACCGGATGCCTGGCCGCCGTCAGAGTGGTGGTAACGCCACCGAAGGGTCATCGCTTGACGGTAGCGTCGCCGGCGGCAAGGAGGTCAGGTGCGGACGCTGGTGCTCGGAGGCGCGCGCTCGGGAAAGTCCGCGCACGCCGAGAAGTTACTGGGTGAGGCTGAGGCGGACTATCTGGCCACAGCCCGGCGCCAGTTCGATGATCCGGACTGGGAAGAGCGGATCGCTGTGCACGTGGCCCGCAGGCCCCCGGGCTGGCGCACCGTCGAGCCGTCCGACCTACCCGCTGCATTGCGCGCCGCAGGAACGGTCCCGGTGCTGGTCGATGACGTCGCCACCTGGTTGACCGGAGAGCTGGACGACGCGGGAGCCTGGGAGGGCGGGCGGGAAGCCCTGGCGGCCTGCCGCGCGCGGTGCGCGGAGCTGGTATCCGCGGTGGCGACCTACCCGTCGCGATTGGTGCTGGTCAGTGCGGAGGTGGGGCTTGGCGTCGTGCCTGCGACCCGCGCCGGACGGCTGTTCCGCGACGAGCTCGGCGCGCTGAACGCTGAACTGGCCGCAGTGTGCGACGAGGTGCTGCTGCTGGTGGCAGGGCTGCCGGTGCGGTTGCGCCAGGCGCAAGCGCCTGGTGGCCCGGCGGGCAGGATGCATGCAGACGGACCACCCCGAGACCTGCTTGCAGGGTCGAGGCATCAACACCGAGACCTGCTTGCAGGGTCGAGGCATCAACACCGAGCACTACAGGAGCGCCGCGTGGAGTTTCCCAGCATCACGCCACCTGACCAGCAGGCCCACCGGGAGGCAGTGGCCCGCCACGAGCAGCTGACCAAACCGGCGGGCTCCCTGGGACGGCTCGAGGAGCTGGGGGTGTGGGTGGCAGCCTGCCAAGGCGTCTGCCCGCCACGGCCGTTGGCGCAGCCCCAGGTGGTGGTGTTCGCCGGGGACCACGGTGTCGCCGCCCGGGGAGTCTCCGCCTACCCCAGCGAGGTCACCCGGCAGATGGTGCGCAACTTCCTGGCCGGCGGCGCGGCGGTGAACGTGCTCGCTTCCCTGGCCGGGGCCGCGGTGCGAGTAGTCGACATGGCCGTGGACGACGAGCCGGCCGCGTCGAGCACCGAAGGGTCGTCGGTTGTCACCAGACACAAGGTTCGTCGCAGCAGCGGCGCAATCGACCGGCAGGACGCGCTGACCGAGGCTGAGGTGACCCAGGCTCTGACCGCCGGGATCGCGATCGCCGACGAGGAGGTTGACCGCGGAGCCGACCTGCTGATTGCCGGCGACATGGGAATCGGCAACACCACTGTCGCAGCAGTGCTGGTGGCGGCGCTCACCGGCGCGGAGCCGGTGGCCGTGGTCGGCCGCGGCACCGGGATCGACGATGCCGGCTGGATGCGCAAGGCCGCGGCGATCCGGGACGCGCTGCGCCGGGCCAGGCCAGTCGTCGGAGACCCTGTCGCGCTGCTGCGTACCGCAGGCGGCGCCGACATCGCAGCGATGGCTGCCTTCCTGGCCCAGGCCGCGGTCCGGCGCACCCCGACCATCCTCGACGGCGTGGCCGTCGGGGCCGCGGCGATGCTCGCCGAGGAACTCGCCCCCGGAGCACGGCAGTGGTGGGTGGCTGGGCACCGCTCCGTGGAACCCGCGCACACCCTGGTGCTGGAGCACCTGGAACTGGACCCCATCCTTGATCTGGGAATGCGGCTGGGCGAGGGCTCCGGGGCGGTGGCCGCGCTGCCCCTGCTTCAGCTGGCCGTCCAGATACTCGCCGAGATGGCCACCTTTGACGACGCCGGCGTCTCTGGTCCCACAGGTGATCCAGTGCCGACGAGGTGAGCCGCGGGTTGCGGCTGGCGGTGTCATGGCTGACCGTGCTACCGGTCGGCGCGCCCGTCGAGGTGGACCGGGCAGTCGCTCGCCGGGCGCTGTACTGGGCGCCCGTGGTCGGCGCCGGGCTGGGCGCAACTGCGGTCGCGGTACTTGCCGCGCTGTCCGCGCTGGGCGCTCCGCCGCTGCTGACAGGGCTCGCCGTGGTGGCGGCGCTGGCTTGCCTGACCCGCGGGATGCACCTGGACGGGCTCGCCGACACTGCCGACGGGCTGGGTTGTTACGGGGGGCCGCAGCGGGCCCTGGCGGTGATGCGCGACGGGTCGACCGGGCCGTTCGGAGTGGTCGCGCTGGTGCTGGTGTTGATTACGCAGGCGGCCGCGCTGGGTACGCTGACCGAGACCGGCCGGCTGGCCGCGGTGCTGCTTGCGGTGGCCGCTGGTCGGGTCGCCTTCATCTGGTGCGCTCGCACGGGGTTACCGCCGGCACGGCGAGAGGGGTTGGGCGCGCTGGTTGCCAGTAGCCAACCGCCCGCTGTTGCGGTGGCCTGGTCGGCAGCGTTGCTGGCCGGTGGGCTGATGGTGGTGCCCGGACGGGCTTGGCAGGGCGCGCTGGCGGTCGCCCTGGCGGCCTTGGTGATCCTGGCGTTCTCGGCGCACACCCGGCGCCGCTTCGGCGGTGTCACAGGTGACGTACTAGGTGCCGCCAGCGAGCTGACCACCACCGTAGTACTCGCCGTATGCGCGCTCGGCTGACCAGGCTTAGCGCATTAAGCGGGCTCAACGGGCTTATCGGGCACCGATTTACCCCGCTGAGCCCGCTGAATGCGGGGGGTCAGGTGAGGGGCGTCATCCAGTTGTGTGTGTCGGGGGCGGCGCCGCGTTGGATCGCGGTGAGGGCGGCGCGCAAGCGGGCGGTGACGGGGCCGGGCTCGCCGCTGCCGATGGTGAACTCACCGCCGGGGTACGCGACCCGCCCCACGGGGGTGATCACCGCGGCGGTGCCGCAGGCGAAGACCTCCGAGATGTCCCCGGTCTCCACGCCCTTCTCCCACTCCTCGGTGGAGATCCGCCGCTCCTCGACTCCCATCCCGTGGTCGCGGGCCAGCGTGAGCAAGGAGTCGCGGGTGATGCCGGGCAGCAGTGTGCCGGTGAGTTCCGGGGTCACCAGTCGAGCCTGCTGCCCCCTCCCGAAGACGAAGTAGAGGTTGTTCGTTCCCATCTCCTCCACCCAGCGCCGCTCGACCGCGTCCAGCCACACAACCTGGTCGCAGTTCTTGTCCGCGGCCTCCCGCTGGGCCACCAGCGACGCGGCATAGTTGCCGGCGGACTTGGCAGCCCCGGTGCCGCCGGGCGCTGCCCGGACGTATTCGGTGGATAGCCACACGCTGACCGGCTCGAGCCCGCCGCGGAAGTACGGGCCTGCCGGGGACGCGATAAGTAGGTACCGGTAGGTCGCCGCGGGGCGTACCCCGAGCCCCGCCTCGGTGGCGAACAGGAACGGCCGCAGGTACAAGCACTCCTCCCCACCGGCGGCGGGCACCCAGTCGATATCCGTGCGCACCAGTTCGCGCAGCGAGCCGATGAACAGCTCGTCGGGCAGCTCCGGCATCGCCATCCGGCGGGCCGAGGAGCGAAGCCGGGCGGCGTTGGCCAGCGGCCGGAAGGAGGACACCGTGCCGTCAGGTTGCCGGTAGGCCTTGAGACCTTCGAAGATCGCCTGTCCGTAGTGCAGCACCATTGCGGCCGGATCCATAACGAGCTGCCGGTACGGACCGATCTGCGGATCATGCCAGCCGACACCGTCGGTCCAGCGGATGTCCACCATGTGGTCGGTGAAATAACGACCGAAGCCCGGCGTGGCCAGGATTTGCGCCCTCCGCTGCGGCGTCGTCGGAGAGGGGTGTGGCAGGCGGGTGAACGGTGGTGCGGCACTCATGTCCAGCACGGTATCTCCTCGTGCAGATAAATGGTAGGACGTCCCACTGTCTGGCCCCATGCGCCATGCTGACCAGGTGCCCGAGCAGCGAAGCCGCGTGCGGATCACCCGTATCCGGCTGGCCGACGGCCGCGCGCTGACCTACTACGACGACCGCGAGCCCTACCTCTCAGGCACGGCAACCCGCGCCGTGGCCGACCTCCGCGACCCGTCCCCGTACCAGGCTCAGCCCACGATGCGCCGGGACGTGCTCACCGGAGAGTGGGTCATCCTCGCCCCGCACCGGATGGATCGGACTCACCTGCCACCGGCGGGAGAATGCCCGCTGTGCCCCAGCCGGAATGGCAAGATGACCGAGATCCCGGCCGAGGACTACGACGTGGTGGTGTTCGACAACCGATTTCCCTGTCTGGGATCCGAGCTCGACATCACGGCCCGGCCGGTACCGGCCGCGGTGGACGGTGATCCACTGTGGTCGCAGCAGCCGGCAACGGGCCGGTGTGAGGTGATCTGCTTCACCAGCGAGCACGAATCCTCATTGGCCGAACTCAGCCCGAGCCGGGTCGAGACGGTGATCGAGGCGTGGGCAGACCGCACCGCAGCGCTGTCCGGGCTGGACGGCGTCAGGCAAGTGTTCTGCTTCGAGAACCGGGGCGCGGAGATTGGCGTGACCCTGCGCCACCCACACGGCCAGATCTACGCCTACCCGTTCGTGCCGCCGCGCACTGAGCGACTGCTCGCCAGGGCGGCGGCGCATCGTGACCGGTCGGGCTCCGATCTGCTGTCGGACGTGCTCGCCGCCGAACTGCGGGCCGGAACCCGGGTGGTGCATCGCGGCTCGGCGTGGACCGCCTATGTGCCCGCCGCCGCGCGGTGGCCCGTGGAACTGCACCTGGTGCCACACCGGAAGGTGCCCGACCTCGCAGCCTTGGACCCCGCAGAACGCTCCGAGCTCGCCACGCTTTACCCGGCGCTGTTGCGGCGGGTAGACAGCTTCTTCGCCGACCAGGGCGACCCAGGACCGGTCCCGTACGTCGCGGGCTGGCACCAGGCCCCGGTCGGCCCGGGGCGCGACCTCACCCGGCTGCACCTGCAGCTGTTCTCGGTGCGCCGCGCTGCCGGGAAGCTCAAATACCTCGCCGGCTCCGAATCGGGGGTAGGAGCTTGGCTCAACGACACCACCCCTGAACAGATCGCGCACCGGTTGCAGGAGCTGGCATGAGTACCACGTTGCAGGCTGCTTTTCGAGCCGAGTTCGGCCGGGACCCCGACGGTCTGTGGGCCGCACCGGGCCGGCTGAACCTGATCGGCGAGCACATCGACTACGCCGGCGGGCTGTGCTTGCCGTTGGCGCTGCCGCAGCGGACGGTGGTGGCGGCCGCGGCTCGGGACGACGGCCGGCTGCGGCTGCGGTCGCTGCTCGGTGATGCACAACCCTGGGATGGCTGCCTCGATGAGGTAGGTCCTGGCCACCCATCGGGCTGGGCGGCCTATCCCGCTGGCGTGCTGTGGGCGCTAGGTCATCCGGCCGGCGGGCTTGACCTGCTCGTCGGTGAATCTGTGCCGCCGGGGGCCGGGCTGGCCTCCTCCGCCGCGCTGGAGTGCGCCGTCGCGTTGGCAGTGGATGCGCTGGCCGGGCTTGGACTGGCCGGGACCAGCGCCGGGCGGGTGATGCTTGCGGCGGCGTGTCGCCGCGCCGAAAACGAGATCGTCGGTGCACCGACTGGCGGGATGGATCAGATTGCCTCGCTGTGTTGCATCACGGGGCACGCCGTGCTGCTGGATTGCCGGGACCAGACGATGCGGCAGGTGCCGCTGGATCTGCTCAACGCTGGACTGGCCCTGCTCGTGATCGACACCCGGGCACCGCACCGGATTATCGATGGTCAGTACGCCGCACGTCGGCGCAGCGCCGAGCAGGCCGCAGCCGAGCTGGGCCTACCCAGCCTACGGGACGCCTCCCCGGAACGGGTGGACAGCCTGAGCAATCCGCTGCTGCGCAGGCGCGCTCGGCACGTGGTGACCGAGATCGCCAGAGCGCGCAACGTCGTGACGTTGCTGGGCTCAGGTCGGATCCGGGACATCGGACCGCTTCTGAACGCCTCGCACGCTTCGCTGCGCGACGATCTGGAGGTGTCCAGCCCGGAACTGGATTGCGTGGTGGACGCCGCCCGCGCTGCCGGAGCAGTGGGTGCCCGGATGACCGGCGGCGGCTTCGGCGGCTCAGCTCTAGCCCTGGTCCAGCACACCGCCGTCACCGCGGTAACCCACGCCGTGCTAGCTGCGGCCGCCCGTCACGCCCACCCGCAACCTACCGTTCACCAGGTGCGGTCTGCCGTGGGCCACAGCGATGCGGCCGTCAGCGCACATGAGAGGGCACAAACGGAGGTTTGACCACGTCACAGGGCAGCGCCCGGCCACGGACGTCGACTTCGACGGTCTCCCCCGGTCGCACCGCGGGATCAAGCAGCGCCAGCGCGATGCCGGTGCGCAATGTCGGAGAAAAGGTGCCCGAGGTGATCTCCCCCAGTGGTGCACCCGCCGGGGACCGCACCACCATGTGCGGCCTTGGGACTCCGCGCCCGAGGGCCCGCAGCCCGCGTAACCGCCGGGATGGGCCGCGCTCACGCTCGGCGAGCAACGCATCGCGCCCCCAGAAGGCCGGCTTGCCCCAGCCGACCGCCCACGAGGCGCCACCCTGCACTGGAGTGATTGCCGGCCCGAGGTCCTGGCCGTGCAGCGGGTAGCCCATCTCGGTGCGCAGGGTGTCCCGGGCACCGAGCCCGCACTCCCGGCCACCGAGCGGACCGGCAGCCCTTAGCAACGCCTCCCATAATGCAGGCGCATGCTCCCATGGCGGCAGCAGCTCGTAGCCGTGCTCGCCGGTGTAGCCGGTGCGGCCCACCCGCACCCGCGCGCCGTCGTGATCGGCGTCGGTGAAAGCCATGTAATCCATGCCGCTGGGCAACCCGACTGCGGCCAGCACCTCGGCCGACCGGGGTCCCTGCACGGCCAGCACGGCGTACTCGTGATGCCGCTCGGTCACCCGCACTCCCGGGGGCGCCGCGGCGGACAGCCGCCGACCGACCTCCCCGGTGTTCGCCGCATTCGGCACGCAGAACACCTCGTCCGCGCCGACCAGGTAAGCGATCAGGTCGTCCACCACACCGCCGTCCGCTGCGCAGCACAGTGTGTACTGCGCCCGCCCCGGGGTGATCTTGGCGAGATCGGCGGTGAGGCACGAGTTGACGAAGTCCGCGGCCGCCGGGCCGGTGACGCTGATCTTGCCCAGATGGGTGACGTCGAACACGCCAACCACCTCCCGCACCGCGGTGTGCTCAGCGACGACGCCGGCGTAATGAATCGGCATCTCCCAGCCGCCGAAGGATCCGAGGGTGGCCCCGGCCTCGACGTGCAAGGTGTGTAAGGGTCCGCGACGTAAGGGGGCACTCACGGCTGTGGAAGGCTACCTCCTAGTGGCCCCCAACACCATCTAGCCACTATCTGGCCAGATCAGCGAGGAGATCACTTGACCACCCCGACGTTGCGCCTCACCGATGCCTCGGTCGCTACCGCGACGGTCGACGCCGTCGTGGTGGGGACCGTGTCCGGTGACGGGGGTCCTCGGCTGGCCTCCGGTGGCGAGGAGGTTGACGCGGCGTTCGACGGCACCCTCGCCGACCTGCTGACGGTGCTGGGCGCTCGGGGCAAGGCCGACGAGGTGATCAAGGTACCCACCCGCGGAGCCATCGGGGCCCCGCTGCTGATCGCCACCGGTCTCGGCGTGGTCGACGACCAACCCACCGGCGAGCAGGTACGTCGAGCCGCTGGCGCGGCAGCGCGCGCACTGTCCGGTACCTCTCATGCGGTCACCACGTTGTCTCGGATCGACCTTGCCGCCGCCGCGGAGGGCGCCGCGCTGGGCAGCTATGCCTTCACCGCGTACCGGTCCGACAACGGGGACGGACCGCTGAGCCGGATGGACCTGTCGGTGCCCTCGGCCAACGCCGCCAGCGCACAGCAGCAACTGGCCCGTGCGACCGCTGTCGCCGAGGCGGTCGCGGCCGCCCGTGACCTGGTGAACACGCCACCCAACGACCTCTATCCAGCCTCGTTCGCTGAGCGTGCAGTGACTTTGGGCGAGCAAGCCGGGCTACGCACCGAGGTACTCGACGAGAAGGCGCTAGGGCGCGAGGGTTACGGCGGCATCCTGGGCGTCGGCGGTGGCTCATCTCGCCCGCCTCGGCTGGTCCGGCTGCACTGGGTCCCGACCGCAACCCCGTCCACGCCGAGGGCGAAGGTCGCCCTGGTCGGCAAGGGGATCACCTTCGACACCGGCGGAATCTCGATCAAGCCGGCGGCGAAGATGGATGAGATGACCATGGACATGGCGGGCGCCGCCGCCGTGATCGTCACCGCGGTGCTCGCTGGCCGCCTCGAGCTGCCGGTGGAGGTGATCGCCACCGTACCGATGGCCGAGAACATGCCCTCGGGCACCGCGTACCGGCCCGGGGACGTCCTCACGATGTACGGCGGCAAGACCGTCGAGGTACTCAACACCGACGCAGAGGGCCGGCTGATCCTGGCCGATGCGCTGGTCCGCGCGGCGCAGGACTCCCCCGACTACCTCATCGATACCGCCACGCTCACGGGTGCCCAGATAGTGGCATTGGGCAGCCGTACGCCGGGGATCATGGGCACTCCCGAGTTCCGGGACCGGGTCACTGCGATCTCGCAGGAAGTCGGGGAGAACGGGTGGGCCATGCCACTGCCCGACCACCTACGCCCTGACCTGGACTCCAAGCTTGCCGACATCGCCAACATAACCGGCCACCGCTGGGGTGGCATGCTCGCCGCCGGGATATTCCTGTCCGAGTTCGTCGCCGACGGGATCCCGTGGGCACACCTGGACATCGCCGGGCCCGCCTACAACACCGGCTCCCCATGGGGTTACACCGGCAAGGGTGGCACCGGGGTGCCGGTACGCACCCTGGCCGCTGTCCTCACCGACATCGCCGAACGGGGCTGAAAAAGCTACTGCTCCTGCTCGCGCTCGCGCAGGATGCGCTGGCGGGCTGTGTAGTCCCGCATCCTTTGCGGGTAGCCCATCTGGGCAACGTCGTATATCGGGATCCGCAGCCGTTTACCCAGTCGCCGGACGCCCTGGTCGCCCTCGACCCTGCGCCGGGTCCACTCACCGTCGTGCGCAACCAGTACGACGGTGGTCTCGGTGACCGCCGTACGCGGCTCGACGAACGCCTCCACTCCGCGGTGTGACGCTGCCCACTGCTCAAGGTGGTCGAAGTCCGCGCTGGACACCGCCCGCTTGGCCCCTGGCCGCTCCCGACCCAGGAGTCGATCGAACACGCCCACGTCGGCACCTCCTCCAACGCCGATCCTCCTGGCAATACTGCCAGTTCAACGACCGTGCCCGTCCGTCTGCTCCCGCTTCGCCCTGGGGTGCCAGTTCCCCCTCGCCCACGTCGCCGGAACTCCGGGCGTGGTGACAAGATGGCCTAGGCGCCCGCTCGCCACGTACCGATGCCTGTTTGAGGAGCTTCTCAGTGACCGATATGTCCGCCGACCTCGTGATTCTTGGTGGCGGCTCCGGTGGTTACGCCTGCGCACTGCGTGCTGCACAGTTGGGGCTGTCCGTCGTCCTGGTGGAGAAGGACAAGCTGGGCGGCACCTGCTTGCATCGAGGCTGCATCCCGACCAAGGCGTTGCTGCACGCTGCCGAGGTGGCCGATGCCGCGCGTGACGGTCATCAATTGGGCGTGAAGACCGTGCTCGAGGGCGTCGACATGGGCGGAGTGAACAAGTACAAGGACGGCGTCGTCGCCAAGATGTTCAAGGGCCTGCAGGGGTTGGTGTCCTCCCGCGGGATCACCTATGTGGAGGGAAGCGGCCGGTTCGTCGCCCCGAACGCCGTCGATGTCGAGGGGCAGCGCTACACCGGGCGCAACGTCGTGCTGGCGACCGGTTCCTACGCCAGGACCCTGCCCGACCTGGATATCGGCGGCCGCGTCATCACCAGTGACCAGGCGCTGAACCTCGATTACCTGCCCGAACGCGTCGTCGTGCTCGGTGGCGGCGTGATCGGAGTCGAGTTTGCCAGCGTATGGCGGTCCTTCGGCGCCGAGGTGGTCATTGTCGAGGCGCTGCCCCGGCTCGTCCCGGCTGAGGACGACTTCTGCTCCAAGCAACTGGAGCGCGCCTTCCGGCGGCGTGGCATCACGTTCAAGACCGGCGTCAGGTTCACCGGGGCCAGCCAGTCCGTCTCCGACGTCACGGTGAATCTGGAGTCCGGTGAGCAGTTCGAAGCCGATCTGCTGCTGGTCGCCGTGGGGCGGGGTCCGAACACTGCTGAGGCCGGGTACGCCGAGGCTGGTGTGCGGATGGAACGCGGCTTTGTGCTCACCGACGAGCGGCTACGTACCAATCTGCCGGGGGTGTACGCGCTAGGGGACATCGTGCCGGGGCTGCAACTCGCGCATCGCGGGTTTGCCCAGGGCATCTTCCTCGCCGAGGACATTGCCGGACGCAATCCAACCCTGATCGACGAGGACGGTATCCCGCGGGTGACCTACTGCGAGCCGCAGGTGGCCTCGGTCGGTCTCACCGAAGCGCAGGCCAGGGACCGCCACCGCGAGGTCGAGACGCTCACCTATGACTTGGCCGGCAACGGTCGCAGCCAGATCCTGCAGGCTAGGGGCGCGATCAAGCTGGTACGCGCCAAGGACGGGCCGGTGGTCGGGGCACATATGGTCGGTGATCGCATTGGCGAGCTGGTCGGTGAGGCGCAGCTGATCGTCAACTGGGATGCCTATCCGGAGGACGTCGCGGCCCTGGTCCATGCCCACCCGACGCAGAACGAGGCCCTCGGCGAGGCACATCTCGCCCTGGCCGGCAAGCCGCTGCACGCGCACGGTTGATCGACGCACGCCGCGCGAGAACGACGCAAGAAGACCTCACAGGACGACGAGAGTCGAGGCAACAGATGGCCTACTCGGTGGAGATGCCCGCGCTCGGCGAGAGTGTCACCGAGGGAACGGTGACACGCTGGCTCAAACAGGAGGGTGAAACCGTCGAGGTCGACGAACCCTTGGTCGAGGTGTCCACCGACAAGGTCGACACCGAGATCCCCTCTCCTGCGGCGGGCGTGCTGCAACGGATCGTGGTGTCTGAGGACGAGACCGTCGAAGTCGGCGCGAAATTGGCCGTGATCGGTGACTCCAGCAGCACCAGCCAGCCGCAGCCGCCAGCCGGCCAGCAGGAACAACCCCCACCATCGGAACCTCAATCCACCCAGCCACCGCCCTCCAGTGATGGCTCCCCGTCGGGCTCCTGGGCATCCAGGTCCAGCTCCGGAACATCCGTGACGATGCCTGCACTGGGAGAGAGCGTTACCGCAGGGACCGTGACCCGCTGGCTCAAGCAGATCGGCGACACCGTCGAGGTGGACGAGCCACTGCTGGAGGTCTCCACAGACAAGGTTGACACCGAGATTCCCTCCCCCGCGGCGGGTACCTTGCTGGAAATCGTCGTAGCGCAGGACGAGACCGCCGAAGTCGGAGCCAAGCTGGCCACGATCGGGGATAGCCGCGAGGGTCAAGCGCCGGCGGTGACGGACCAGCGGGACCAATCCGCCCCGCCCCAATCCAGCGAGTCACAGCGCCCGAGCCGGCCCATCCCGGCATCCCACACCGACGAGTCCGGTGGTGCACCGTATGTGACGCCCTTGGTGCGCAAGCTCGCGGCGGAACACGGCATTGATCTGTCGGGTGTGCAGGGCACCGGGGTCGGCGGCCGGATCCGTAAGCAGGACGTTCTCGCCGCGGTGGAAGCGCCCCAACCCGAAGAAGAACCCCAACCCGAACCGCAGCTCCAGGCCGAAGCAGCAGCCCAACCCGCACCGGAACCCGCGGCTGGGCCACCGTCGCGCCCCGCACCGCAGCAGGCCACGCCGGCACAGCCTGCGGCGACACCCGCAGAGCTGCGCGGGAAGACCGAGAAGATGTCGCGGATGCGCAGCGTCATCGCGAAGCGAATGGTCGAATCGCTGCAGATCTCCGCGCAGCTCACCACCGTGGTGGAAGCCGACGTCACCCGTCTCGCGCGGCTGCGCGACCGGGCCAAGCGCGACTTCGAGGCCCGGGAAGGCGTCAAACTCTCCTTCCTCCCGTTTTTCGCCCAGGCCACCGTCGAGGCGCTCAAGCAGCACCCGAAGGTGAACGCTTCGATCGATACCGAGCAGGGCGAGATCACCTACCACGGTGCGGAACATCTCGGCATCGCCGTCGACACCGATCGTGGCCTGCTTGTACCAGTGATCCACGAGGCGGGTGACCTCAACATCGCCGGCCTGGCCCGCCGTATCGCCGACCTCGCCGAGCGCACCCGGGCCAACAAGATCACACCGGATGAGATGAGCGGCGGCACGTTCACGATCAGCAACACCGGCTCACGGGGGGCACTGTTCGACACACCGATCATCCTGCAGCCGCAGGTCGGCATCCTCGGTACCGGAAGTGTGGTCAAGCGACCGGTGGTGCTGTCCGGGGAGGACGGTGACACCATCGCGGTCCGCTCGATCACCTATCTGGCGCTGTCCTACGACCATCGGTTGGTCGACGGTGCCGATGCAGCCCGCTTCCTCAACACCATCAAACAGCGTCTCACCGACGCCGCCTTCGAACACGACCTCGGCCTGTAAGCGGCCTCACTGCCAGAGCCGCTAGTCGGAGCCGAATTGCGGTGCCGGCGGCTACCAGATGCGCCATTGGGCTCCGAATGACGGGTGGCGCGTCGACCAGGTACTGCTGAACCCGGGGTCGCGCGGTTGGGTAGGACCCGAGAAGATCTACCCATGCGCGTCGCGATCGCGGGCTCGTCGGGTCTGATCGGTACCGCGCTGGTGTCGGTGCTGCGCGAGGCGGGCCACGAGGTTCTCCGACTGGTGCGCAGGCGCCCGGGCGCGCCGGACGAGCGGGCCTGGGATCCTGCGGCGGCGACGATGGACGCCGGCACCCTGGACGGCGTCGACGCCGTGGTGAATCTGTGCGGCTCACCGATGGCCACCCGGCGCTGGTCTGGGGAATTCAAGCAGGCCATCAGAGACAGCCGGATCGGTCCCACCGAGGTGCTCGCCACGGCAGTGGCCGAGCACCGGGTTCCGGTGCTGGTGAACGCTTCAGGGGTGGGTTTCTACGGCGACACCGGGGACCGCGAGGTCGACGAGGCTGCACCGTCGGGCTCGGGATTCATCGCGCAGGTCTGCCGCGAATGGGAGGCGGCCACGGTAGCCGCGGAGCGCGCCGGGGCCCGGGTGGTGCGGGTACGCACCGGCCTGGTGATCTCCCCGTCAGGGGGGCTGATAGGTCAGCTCAAGCCGCTATTCGCGCTAGGACTGGGCGGTCGTCTCGACAGCGGGCAGCAATACATGCCGTGGATCTCACTGGACGACGAGGTGGGCGCTATCCGGTTTGTCCTCGAAAATGACAGGGTGTCTGGCCCGGTCAACCTCGCCGGCCCGGAACCGGTGACCAACGCTGAATTCACCCGGGCGATGGGCGAGGCGATGCACCGCCCGGCCCTGCTGGTGGTCCCTGGCTTCGCGCTGCGGCTGGCCCGCGGCGCCGAACTGGTCGATGAGATGGTGCTGACCGGCCAGCGCGCCGTACCAGGAGTCTTGCGCAAGCACGGTTACCCATTCCAGCACGAGACCCTGCCTGCGGCGCTGGCCGCGGCGCTGGAGTAACCAGCGTAATCTCGCCCGCGTGACCGCCGACGCCAAGTCCTGCCGGGCCACCACGGCTCCCGTCCACGTCCGCGAGCTGGGCACCGTGGATTACGCCCGGGCCTGGGAACTGCAACGTGAGATTGCCGCTGCCCGCGCTGAGGGCAGCGGTCCCGACGTGTTGCTGCTGCTGGAACACCCCTCGGTGTACACCGCCGGCCGGCGGACCGCTCCCGGCGAGCGGCCTGACGACGGCACGCCGGTGATCGACGTCGACCGTGGTGGGAAGATCACCTGGCACGGTCCCGGCCAGCTCGTCGGCTACCCGCTGGTCGCACTCGCCGCGCCGATGGACGTCATCGACTACGTGCGGCGCCTGGAGCAGGCGCTGATCGCAGCCTGTACCGGGCTGGGCCTGCACACCGGGCGGATCGCGGGACGGTCGGGGGTGTGGTTGGCGGCCGATCCGGTCACCGGCCGCCCGGAACGCAAGATCGCGGCGATCGGCGTCCGGGTCAGCCACGGGGTGACCATGCACGGGTTCGCCTTGAACTGCCAGTCTGACCTGGCGGCGTTCGATCGGATCGTGCCGTGCGGTATCGCCGACGCCGGGGTGACATCGCTGACCGCCGAGCTCGGTCGCCCGGTTCCGGTGGCGCAGGTGCAGCCGGTGATACGCCGCGCCGTCCTCGATGCTCTGGACGGCGCACTTCCCGTGAGCGCTGATGAGCTACCCGGCCGCACTGAGTTGGCGTCGCCAGTGGTGATCCGATAGGCACGACTGATGAGCCGATGGAGCGCAGCCGACATCCCCGACCAGACCGGCCGCACGGTGCTGGTCACCGGAGCCAACTCCGGCCTGGGCTTGCAGACCGCCATCATGCTCGCAGAACACGGCGCAACGGTGTTGCTGGCGTGCCGCGATGCGCAACGCGGTCGGGCAGCACTGGCCCGGGTGCGGTCGAGTTCCGGCGGGACGGACGCCACGTTGATCCAGCTCGATCTCGCCGACCTGAGCTCGATCGCCAAGGCCGCCGACGAAGTCCGCTCGATCACCGGGGATCAGCTCGATGTGCTGGTGAACAATGCCGGCGTGATGGCCGCTCCACCGCGGCGAACCGTCGATGGCTTCGAGTTGCAGATCGGCACCAATCACCTCGGGCACGCGGCGCTGACGTGGTTGCTCGGGCCTGCACTCACCCCTGGAGCGCGGGTGGTCACGGTCTCCAGCCTCGCGCACCGCGGCGGCGGGCTCGATCTGGAAGACCTGAACGTCACGCGGCGGCGTTACAGCCCGGGTGCGGCCTACAGCGCATCGAAGCTGGCGAACCTGCTGTTCACCTTCGAGCTGGACCGGCGGGCTCGCGACACCGGGCGCGACCTCGTTGCGGTCGCTGCCCATCCCGGTCTCACCGACACCGAACTGGTGTTCAACACGGCTCGGATGCATTCCGCTGGGCCGTTGGCTCACGTTGCGCGGTGGGGTAACAAGCTAATCGCTCAGGGGGCCGCCGCAGGCGTGTTGCCGCAGCTGTATGCCGCCACCGCACCCGACGTGCGCGGCGGGGAGTACTTCGGTCCGGCCAGGCTCGGCGAGACCCGTGGAACACCGGTACGGGCGGCAGCAAGCGCCGCCGCCTGCAACGCGCACACCGCGCGGCTGCTGTGGGAACGCACCGCCGAGCTCACCGGCGTGAAGCCGGACCCCGCGTAGGCTCGGACCGGTGAACGTCGCCTCCCCCACACCTGACGTCAGCGCAGTACCTGACGCCGGTGGCCGCAAGCTGTTGCGGCTGGAGGTCCGCAACAGTCAAACGCCCATCGAGCGCAAGCCGCCCTGGATCCGGACCCGGGCCACCATGGGGCCGTCGTTTCGGGAACTCAAGGGGCTGGTCCGGCGCGAGGGCCTGCACACAGTCTGCGAGGCAGCTGGTTGCCCCAACATTTACGAGTGCTGGGAGGATCGGGAAGCAACGTTTCTCATCGGCGGCGATCAGTGCACTCGCCGCTGCGACTTCTGCCAGATCGACACCGGCCGCCCCACCGATCTGGACCGTGACGAGCCGCGGCGGGTCGCCGAATCGGTGCAGTCGATGGGGCTGCACTACTCAACGGTTACCGGCGTGGCCCGTGACGATCTCCCTGACGGCGGCGCCTGGCTCTACGCTGAGACCGTCCGGCAGATCCACGTGCTCAATCCCGGTACCGGAGTCGAGCTGCTCATCCCTGATTTCAATGCCCGCACCGAGCTGCTCCACGAGGTGTTCAGCGCCGTCCCCCAGGTGCTGGCGCACAATCTGGAGACGGTGCCACGGATCTTCAAGCGGATCCGACCGGCGTTTCGGTACGAACGCTCGCTGGACGTGCTGGCAGCGGCCCGCGATGCGGGCCTGGTGACCAAGTCCAACCTCATCCTTGGCTTGGGGGAGGAGCCTGAGGAGGTCACCGCCGCGATGGCCGACCTGCATGCCGCCGGATGCGAGATCCTCACTGTTACCCAGTACCTCCGGCCCTCAGCCCGGCACCACCCGGTGCGGCGGTGGGTCAAGCCCGAAGAGTTCGTCGAGCATGCCCGCATAGGCGCCCTGATGGGATTCGCCGGAGTGATGGCTGGCCCGCTGGTCCGATCGTCCTATCGGGCCGGCCGGCTCTACGCCCAAGCGATCGCGCACCGCGGCGATCAGATACCCGAGCACCTCGCGCATCTGGCGACGGCCGGCCCGGCCGCGCAGGAGGCGTCCAACCTGCTGCGCCGTTAATGCCGCTGGTCGGCTGGTCGTTCACAACGGGTTGCGCCGTATCCTTGGGCCATGGCTGCCAAGCTTCCCTCAAAACCCTCCTCGGCAACTTCGAAGACCAAGGACAAGGGAGCGGCGAAGGCCGCCAAGCGGGAGCGCCGCGCCGCGTCGAAGCAGCGCCGGGCTCAGATCATCCAGGCCTTCAAAGTCCAGCGCCGCGAGGACAAGGCGCTGTTGCCGTTGATGGTCGGAGCGTTCCTGGGCATCACCGCGGTCGGGGTCGGGCTGGGTTTCCTGCTCGACCAGCTGTGGTTCTCGGTACCGATGAGCATCACCATCGGCATACTCGCGGCAATAATGATCTTCGGGCGGCGGGTGCAGCGCAACGTGTTCGCCAAGGCCGAGGGCCAGCCCGGCGCCGCGGCCTGGGCGCTGGACAACCTGCGCGGCCGGTGGAAGGTGACGCCAGCCGTCGCGGGCACCGGCCAGCTGGACGCCGTGCACAGGGTTATCGGGCGGCCCGGTGTCGTGCTGGTCGGCGAGGGAGCTGCACATCGGCTCAAACCGCTGCTGGCGCAGGAAAAGAAGCGGGTGTCCCGGCTGATCGGGGAGACTCCGATCTACGACGTCACCGTGGGCAACGGCGAAGGCCAGATTCCACTGGCCAAACTGCCACGGCACCTCGCGAAATTACCGCGCAACATCAATGCAGCGCAGATCGACGCGCTGGAAGGCAAGCTGGCCATCCTTACCACCCGAGCTGCCGCGATGCCCAAGGGCCCGTTGCCGCAGGGCGCCAAGATGCGCAACGTGCAACGCACCGTTCGCCGCCGCTGAGTGTGATCGGCGCGGAGTTCAACGGGTTCGCAGCACGATGGTCCCGACAGCCCTGTCGTGCAGGCCCCGGCCGTCTGAGTCGTACACCACCGGGGGGATGACCAGACACAGCAGCACGGTGCGGATTACCCCGGCGCCGAAGCCGGCCCGACGCCCGTCCAGCAGCGCTACCCGCAGCCCCGCCACAGCATGCCCGGGGGTGCGGCCCGCGATACCGATCGTGAGCGCGGTCATCGCTGCGAACAGCGCCAACGCCGAGAATGCCGGATTGTTGGTGAGGAGCTGGGCGGCCACGGTGCACGGCAGCCAGTCAATCACGATAGCCAGGACCCGGGGTCCGAGACGGGCGGCCGAGCCCGGTCCGTACTCGGGCAATCCCAGCCGCTGACCGGGGTAAGCCTGCTCGCCGGCGTCCGCGGCAGGTTCGTCCGGGGACCCGGGAGGGCCGGATAGCCAGGCCTGTGTCCACCTGATCACCCGAGTAGGGTATGCGATTGTCAGGCTAGCCTCGTCCACCACAAGCCTCGTAACCTTGGCGAAACATCCGGGTGACGGTCGGGCAACACGGCCCTCTTACGTTCGCCGCAGTGACCTGACTGATTACGCTGGTCCACAGCACTTCGCACTAAGGAGCGAACGACGGTGTTCTCCAACTCCGATGAGATCCTGCGCTTCGTCGCTGACGAGGGCGTCGAGTTCATCGACGTCCGCTTCTGCGACCTGCCAGGCATCATGCAGCACTTCACGGTCCCGGCCGCGTACTTCGATGCGGACGTCATCGAGGACGGCCTGGCCTTCGACGGCTCGTCGGTGCGCGGGTTCCAGTCGATCCACGAGTCGGACATGCTGCTGTTTCCCGACGCTGCGACAGCGCGTATCGACCCGTTCCGGGTTCAGAAGACACTGAACATCAACTTCTTCGTGCACGACCCGTTCACCCGGGAGCCCTACAGCCGTGACCCGCGCAACGTGGCCCGCAAGGCCGAGGAGTTCCTGGCGTCGACTGGCATTGCCGATACCGCGTACTTCGGTCCCGAGGCCGAGTTCTACATGTTCGACTCGGTGCGCTTCGACACCACGCCCAACGCCGCGTTCCACGAGATCGACTCGGTCGCCGGCTGGTGGAACACCGGGGCCGAAGAAAACGGCCGCAACCAGGGCTACAAGGTCAACTACAAGAGCGGCTACTTCCCGGTACCGCCGACCGATCACTTCGCCGATTTGCGCAACGCGATCGTCACCAACCTCATCGGGTGCGGCTTCACTGTGGAGAAGGCGCACCATGAGGTGGGGACCGCCGGCCAAGCGGAGATCAACTACAGGTACAACACCCTGCTACACGCTGCTGACGACCATCAGCTCTACAAATACATCGTGAAGAACACCGCGTGGGCGGACGGGCGGACCGTGACGTTCATGCCCAAACCGCTGTTCGGCGACAACGGCTCCGGCATGCACACCCACCAGTCGCTGTGGATGGACGGTGCTCCGCTGTTCCACGACGAGTCTGGCTATGGTGGGCTGTCCGACACCGGTCGGCACTATATCGGCGGCATCCTGCACCACGCGCCGTCACTGCTGGCGTTCACGTGCCCGACGGTGAACTCCTACCACCGCCTGGTGCCCGGGTTCGAGGCGCCGGTGAACCTGGTGTACTCGCAGCGCAACCGGTCGGCCTGTATCCGGATCCCGATCACCGGCAACAACCCCAAGGCCAAGCGCATCGAGTTCCGTTGCCCCGATGCCTCGGGCAATCCCTACCTGTCCTTCTCCGCGATGATGATGGCCGGGCTGGACGGGATCAAGAATGCCTACGAACCGGCCGCGCCGATCGACAAGGATCTCTACGAACTGCCGCCCGAGGAGGCCAAGGACGTCGCCCAGGTACCAGCGAGCCTCAGTGCAGTGATCGATCGCCTCGAGGCCGACCACGACTACCTGCTCGAAGGCGGAGTGTTCACCCCGGACCTGATCGAAACTTGGATCGAGCTCAAGCGGGAGAATGAGATCGATCCGCTGCGGCTACGTCCGCATCCCTACGAGTTCAGCCTGTACTACGACGTCTGATCAGTGCAGTCCCCTTACTTGCTGTTTTGGGTTCGGGACCCATGATCAGGCCGTCGCCAGGCCGTCGCCAGGCCGTCGGAGGCCCGGAGTCCTCGCCCTCGGGCGCGGGAGCCGGGCCTTCCTCCGCAGGCTCGGGAGCGCTCATCTGGAACACGCCGTCTACGGCCCGGCGGGTGCGCTCGGAACTGGACGGCATGAGGTGCGTGTAGGTCCGCAGAGTGAAGGCCGGATCGGCGTGACCCAAATATTCGGACAGGGCCTTGATGGACTCACCGCCGTCGAGCAGCACCGAGGCATAGAAGTGCCAGCGGTGAAGATGCCCGATACGTTCGCGAAAAGCGTCCACCGGTAGGTCTCGGCCAGGCCCTGCTGCTGTAGCCGCCGGCCCCACGCCTGGATCATCGCTGGGTCGATCGAGCGCAGCTCCGTGTCACCGAAATGCGGGTAAACGTGCCGAACTAACCGGCCCGCGACGGACTCCCATGTAGACTCGGCGAACGTCTGGGCGGCAAGCCACGTCTCAGCGAACCGCTGGAAGGCGATCCGCCCAGCGGTCGGGTCAAGATACGAGCCCTTGTCCTTATCGGTTTCCACCTCATGCAGGAACGCCTCAGCGGCACCTTTCTGGCGGTCGGGAAACTTTGCGACCGCTCACGTCGGCACCGAGGCGTAGCAGGTCTAGGGTCGGGTCCAGCTCGTTCAGCGCGTCAGGTGCTCCAGCTGGACCCCGACCCTAGACCTGTTTCGAAGGCAAGCTCGCCGACGCGACAGGATACCCGCTTCGTACCTCTATCTTGCGGCGAGCTAACACTCCACATGTGCCATTAGCGTGCCATTAAGGACGGTCTACCACGGTCAATAGCAGTGCCTTGGGACCGGCCTGATCACCGATCGATGCCTCTAACGGCGTAGTGAGCACAGCCTTCCAAGCTGGTCATACGGGGGATTCTCTCGCCCGCTTCACCTATTGCTACGCCGCGAGGCCAACCTGACCGAATGCGAGCGATGCTGCTAACTAGCAGAAGGGTCGGATCCAAAGGGAACCTGAGGGGCTTGTACGTCAGTTTGAGTGAGCGGATCGTTGATGCGCTCATCTTCGGAGTCGTTGGCAGTGATCTCTGGCTCTTCGTGGTGTTCATCATCCCGCGCTTCGGTCACGTTTACCTCCAGGCGCAATCAGCCGCATGCCAGGGCCGTCTCCGGCAGAAGCAGAGCTAAGTTTGCCACAGTCACGACAGCCAGGGCCGCGCGGGTGGGTCGGTGTCCCATGCGTTCCATGAGTCCACGCAGCGTTGCGCCGGTTTCCTCGGCGAGATCAGCTGCTTTGCTCATCCACCTGTTCCTCCATCCACCGGGTCACCGCAGATGTTTGGTTATCTAGCCCAACCACGCCGCCAAGATTGTAAGGAGCGGGGTTAGGCGTCGAGCGCGAACTGCCGGAGTTCCCGGTTAAAGCGCTTTACGTTCTCGGCAAATAAACTGTGACCAACATTTTCATAGACGGGTGTTTCGCGCCCGGGATCCCGCTTCACCAACGCCACGGCCCTCAAGGCCTACGCCGGCAGCGCACCCGTCACCCGGGCCAGCGGCAAAAGCCTCACCGTCACCCACCGCAAAGTCAAAAACCAACGCCTGGCCCCCGTCGGCTACGTGTGGGCCTTCGCCGCCCTGACCGCCTCAGCCGGCGCCCGAACCCACTACGACCAACGCAAAATCACCGGCCACCGCCACACCGCCGCCCAACGCAACCTCTTCAACCGACTCCTCGGCTGCCTACACCACTGCCTACAAACCCGGCAACACTACAATGAACACATCGCCTTCCCCCACCACCAACAACACGCCCAGTACCGCGGCGGCTTGACAAGCTAAGTGCGTGGGATGTCTTCCAAGTGAGGCTCGCCTAGCAGAGTTCTAGGTTTGTGGCTCCTGTTCCGATGGGGAGGACAGCTTGGCCATCCAGCCCTCGTTTTGGATGGAGATGATTCGCTCGCAGCGCACCACCAGTTGGTCCAGGTCAGCTCGCGATGTGGTCGCTGCGGCCTCACGCCGCAGTCGACTGAGCTCATCGGCGGTGCGCAGATACTCGATGAGTTGATACTCATAGCGGGTCGCCCCGACGTGTGCTGCGACTGCGGCACTGATCGTGGTCACCACCGCGATCCAGGCGCTCAGGCCCCACTGGGTCAGGCTGGCAGCAAGCGCACCGAGCACTACCCCGGCCACGGCCAATGCCAGCTCCACGCGACGAAACTGACGTAGGCGCTTTTGCAGGTGTTGGGCCCTGGACCGGTAATAACCGTCGATTTGGCCATCGACTCGCACCCTCAGATACGACGCATAGTCGTCGACCTCGGGCAGCGCTCGCTGGACGGGTTGGAGGTCAATGCTGTACCGCAGCAGATCCGTAACCTGTTCCTGGGCCTGATTGGTGGCCTCCCGCAGCTGGCGGTCGCGGTCTTCGCCTCGGTATTGTCCAGCGCGCGCCAGATACAGGTAGATCTCGCTTTTGAGGGCTTCGGACACTGACCGAGCCCGAGTCCAATCCCGAAGCACCCGACCGGTGCACCATGGCCGCAGCACCGGCACCAGCCCCACCGCCACCGCAGCCGTTATGGCCAACACCGAACTCGCCGTCACCTGCGCGGCCGGAAGCCGTGTCGCCAGTGTGGCCAACACCGCGCCTCCGACGGTCAGCGCCAGCGCGGCGGACCGGGCGCGACCGATGGAGGCCTTCAACCGGTTGGCGGTCTGAGACCAGATCGACTGCTGCCTCCACACCTCCTCGACCAGCCCGTCCACACCTGTCACGTGATCAGCCTGCCACAACCGCCACACGGGTTACGCGGGCGCAGACCACCCATCACCGAGTAGTCCTCGGCCGAAAGCGTTTACACGGACGCAAGGACGGACGCACACCGGTCGGGCGACGTGATGGAACCTGCTGATACTGCCCAATCCCCACAAGGGAATAGCCAGAAAGATGGCCGAGTGCAGGGTGAGGGGTGGTCATCACCCAGCACCCGGCGGCAGCGCTCCAGCCTGCTCTCGAACCCCACCCAGCCACCCCACACGCCACCTCCCGCGATACAATCAACACACGCCTGCATCTGTTAATGGCGGTTCTTTCCCGTGTCATGTGTCACTGGGTATTCGGCAACTTGGTACCCCGCCACAGGGCTGCTAGCCACCACAAGACCGCAGGGATTCCGAAACTTGAGTTGGGGCTTAGGCAGCGCGAAGCCGATGCGAAATGGCTACGACTCGACCGTCGATAATCGAGATGAAACAGCACGTCACACGCATGCACAGTCTGTTACTGGCGGACCATTCCTAAACCGTGTGCCGCAGATTCGAATCGTCTCAGATGCTGTTGGGGAAGTCCACGCACGGGCGAAGGGTTCCCGCAAGGCAGCCGAGCCCTGGTGGTCTCATCCTTGTCTCATCCGTCTACGCTTGTCTACGTTCATCAGTATTCGATCGATGCCAAGATGCAGGTCCCAGACGTGAGTGTTATTCGGCGAACTGTTATCCTGAGTCCTGAAATTAGAAGACCAGCGGTTCAGCAACTGCCCAAGTAACCGTCTCGCACTTGCGGCGCATGCCTACCGTCGATACAGCTGACCACGCTTCCGCGACGGGGATCAGACCTGGCGTCGTGCCACAGGCGTGCCACAAGAGGGGGTCAACAGCGGTCAACCGGGTCACTCATGACCACGGCTGACCGCAGGCCAGCGTCTGTACCAGGGCATCATTGTAGGGTTCCCAAGCTCTAGACGCGGGTTCGATTCCCGTCACCTGCATTCAGACCACGACCGCAGCGGTCGGAAAATTCTTAGTTCTGAGTTCCACCCAAGGTGCCGACCACCTGTCCCGCCCGTGATGCGGCAGGCCGAGACCCAGCGTGTCATTAGGTCTGTTCGTCCATGTCGACAGCGCGGAGCTGCAGCCAGCTCCGCCGCAGGTGCAGGGTCCTGACTACTCATCCGGCGCAGCCTCCCGATATTCCGGCTATTGATCAACCGGTGAGAGCTACCATCGCACCTACCGACGTCGACCCACAATAATCCCGGAGAATTTTCGATGTGGCTCATAACACGCAAGCTCCGAGAAGTAGCTAAGCTATTAGTCCTCTCGCCACTGAACCTTCGTCGTGACATCCGCTTCCGACGGGAAGTGTTGCAGTCCGGCGCTCCCTTGCCCGATCTAACACGCTATGAGCGGCGCGTCTACTCACAGAACGGCGAGGACGGGATTCTGCAAGCAATCTTTGCCCGCGTCGGCACAACGAATCGCTACTTCGTCGAGTTCGGCGCCGAGGATGGGGCACAGTGCAACACACGCTACCTTGCCGACCACCACGGCTGGCAAGGATTGCTCCTCGATGCCCGTTACGAGAACTCAGCCCGATCGCTACACCGTGAGTACGTGACAGCCGACAACATCAACTCCCTGTTCACCAAGTACAACGTACCCTCAGAGTTCGATCTGCTGAGTATCGATATCGACGGCAATGATCTCTGGGTGTGGAACTCGATAGATGCACGCTGGCGACCGCGGGTCGTGGTGATCGAGTATAACAGCAGCGTTGGGCCGAGCGCCTCCCTCACAATTCCATATGATGAGGCGTTCTACTGGGACGGCACGACCTATTTCGGGTCGAGCCTTCAAGCCCTATGCGCGCTAGCGAAGTTCCGCGGCTATGCGTTAGTTGCCTGCGACAGCCGTGGGGTCAATGCATTTTTTGTTCGCGCCGATCTTGTCGCAGCTCTTGGTGAATCGGCGCAACCCGAGCGCGTCTTTCGTCCGCCGTACTACGGGCGACATCTCCGCGGACACCCGGCGAGCACGCAGAACCTGGTGCCATACGAGGTGGGCCGCGGCCTCGTCATCGGAGACGAATGAAACCATCGCCTGATCTTGGCGCTATGCGTGGAAAGCACCTGCGGTCCCTCCGGCCAATCATCGCGAGCCGAAATTGGTGCTCAAGGACTTTGTATGACCTGAGTCAATTCAGGCTGTCCACCCACCTGCACGACACGCCACCGCCGGACCTGGACGCTGCGATGGTCGGCGACGTCTCCTCGGCGTCTTATCGGCTTGAGGACATGGATGATGACGCCGTCGGCCTGCCGATGAACGTCGGGTAGTCATAGGTGACCAGCTCGTCACCTCCCACTTGGCGCCCAGCTCCTCGGCCCACTCCAACTCGTTGAGACCGGGCGGCGCGTCCTCGGACCAGTGGAACGACACCATGGTGCTGACCTTGCTACGCCGACCCAGGACCACCCGTTCGCCCTCTGCTTTCGGCGCTGTCACAGGCGCCGATCCTACGCCCGAGGCTCGGCGACGGCATACCCACTTCCACCCCACGTCCTTGCAGCAGGCCAACGACCGCCGTGCCATTAGCGTGCCATTCACACCGGTCAACCGCGGTCAACAGCGGTACCCTGTGACCAGGCCTGACCACCAATCGATGCCTCTGACGGCGCAGTATGCGCAGCCTTCCAAACTGGCTATGCGGGCGGATACTGGTACCGGAGGGCTCGCCCCTCCTGGGTTTGGCTGGCCGCCTCCTCAAGCTTGTCAAGTTTCTTAAGCTCACGCTTCAAGAAAAGCCTCGCCCAGATTGGTCGTCACAAACAGTTAGCAACGAGCTGATGTGCTTGTTCAAGGCATGCATCTAACTCCATATCTAGCGTCACGTGATCTCCAGACGCAGCGTCTTGCGCCTTGAGTTTGCGCGCCGTTACAAATCTCGATACTTGTGCCATGTGCTCGTACGATCCACAAGTCGTCGTGGCATCCAGCAATTAGAGCTGCAGACTTGAACGAGCTGAGAGCGCCACGGAACTCTGTCGCAGCGTCGTCTTTTAGATCGAAAGTCCACCGAAGTCGCTCTACCTCAGAAAGTGCTTCACGAACACTTCCGCGTACTTGACGTCGTTCGATACTGCGCGAGAGGTGTTGAGCGACGATCCCGTCCACGCCAGCGGCGGCGAGCAGCTGTACAAACTCGGTGAGGGTCACATGGTGACTTAGGTGCCCTGACTTCCGACCTCCTGCATCATGCCCAACGTTGCACTAAGAGTCCGAACCGACAGGGCGACTCTGTGCGTGGCTTGACATGATCATCGTCAGTGTACCTTCAATAGAAGCGATGCAATCAGTCCACACAGGCCGATACACACCAGCACGTCACCGCGGCTCAGCGGCGTAATGAGACTCCGAGGTACGCGGACGTACGGCCGATCAGCGTTCACACATGAAGTGGGTCTCCGTCCACTCTGGCTGACGCTGATCGCGTCGCACCATGGAGCAGTTGGCCGGAATCACCATCCTCGCCCGATGATCATAATCGGCGGACCGTCAGCGGAAGTGGCGCGGCCGGATCGCACACAACCTCAGATGTTGGGCGGGTAGAGCCAGCAGACTGAACAAAATTCGCTGATCAGGTCGTCAGGTCACGGGGTTATGCCGGCAAGGCCATGGCTGCGGTTAGCGGCTCGTGCTCGAGCAACGCCACCTTGATCAGACCGTGGCCGCAGGACCTGATGCGGACCATCGGCACGTCCATACCCGCGGCGATGCGGTGCGCTTGGGCGTGGAAGTCGTCCACGAGCTGCCCCGGAAGCATTTGCACCTGCAGCGTCACCGGTGGACCCGGATCCACCGACTGCACCTGCGGCGCTAGCAGGAAGGGTAATCGAGCGGCGGTCACGGTGTGATGCGCAAGGTCGGTACCGTCCATCGTGTCGTTCCAAAGCAAGGTCACCTCGTTGGCCCACCGCG
>JALZDU010000012.1 GCA_030862405.1 Actinomycetota bacterium
GGTCAGCAGCCAGGTGGCTGCTGACCGTCCCGCAGCGCATCCAGCGCGTGCACCGCCTCTGCCAGGGTGCCCACCCGCACCAGCTGCAGCCCTTCGGGGGCACGCTGCACAGCCTCGGCGCAGTTGCCCGCCGGGACGAGAAACACCGACGCGCCCGCCTCCCGAGCGCGAATCATCTTCAGCAGGATACCGCCGATCGGACCGACCTCACCGTCCGCCTCGATTGCACCGGTACCCGCCACGAAGGTGTTCCCGACCAACGCCCCCGGCGTCAGCTTGTCGACGATGGCCAGCGCGAATATCAAGCCCGCTGAAGGGCCTCCGACATCGGCCAAACTGATCACGATGGCGAAGTTCACGTCGGTCCGATCGGTCACTCCGACGCCGAGGTACCCGCGACCCGGCTGCTCCCCGGCACCGAGCGTGATCGTCGCTTCCTGAGGCGCAGCTGCCAGACGCTGGAAACGGACCCGCACGAGCTGGCCGGGATGGCTGCCCGCGAGCATGTCCACCAGTTGCCGAGCGCTGCTCGTCTCCTTGCCGTCGACGGCCAGCAGCCGGTCCCCGGCGGCCAGCGTCCCCCGCGCGGCCCCATCGGCAGCCACCTGGTCGACCACTACCTGGGTGGGATAACCGAGGTAGCGCAGCGCCGCAGTCTCGGCCTTGGATTCTGAATCCTGGAACATCTGCTGGTTCTGCTTCTCGACCTGCTGTTCGGACAGCCCTGGCGGGAAGATCTCGTCACGGGGAACCAGTGCGCTACGGCCAGATACCCACAGGCCAAGCGCCCCGTACAACGTGACCTTGTCGATCACTGAGACGGTCGTCATGTTGAGGTGTCCACTGGTTGGGTACGTCTGGGTACCCTTGATGTTGACCACTGTCTTGCCCGCTACCTCGCCCAGGGTGTTGAACGTGGGACCCGGACGAAGTGCGACATAGGGCACCGGCGCCAGCCCGCCTAGCAATCCGAGCACCATGGCGAAACCGAGACTGACCACCAGGGTCCAGGTGCGACGGCTCACGGCCGGACAGCGTACGTGCCCCAGGTCCGCGTAACGTGTGGTCCATGAGTGACTTGCCCTTCGGCTTCGGCCCCGAGGATTCGAGAGACCCTCGGGACCCCGATCGGAGGAAACCCGAAGACGTCGGCGGCGGTACCGACCCCGCCAATCCGTTCGCAGCCTTCGGGGCCGGTGGCTTGGACGTCGGCGCTCTCGGTCAGATGCTCACCCAACTAGGTCAGATGCTCAGCCAAGGCGCGGCCGGTGGCGGTGGGGGCCCAGTCAACTACGACTTGGCCAAACAGATGGCGATGCAGAAGCTGTCCACGAGCGGGTTGCCCTCGGCCCAGCAGGCCTCTGCGATCACCGATGCTGTGCGGCTGGCCGAGCTGTGGCTGGACGCAGCAACGGCGCTGCCCACTGGGACCCAGAGCAGCGCGGCATGGGCGCCGCGGGACTGGGTAGAGCGAACGCTGCCCACCTGGCAGCGGCTGTGTGACCCGGTGGCCCGCCGGATGGCCGGTTCTTGGATCGACGCCTTGCCCAGCGAAGTCCGCCAGACGGCTGGACCTCTGGTGGCGATGGTGGAGCAGATGGGCGGGATGGCCTTCGGCTCGCAACTGGGCTCGGCGCTGGCCCAGCTCGGGGGGGAGGTACTCACCTCGACCGATATCGGACTGCCGTTGGGACCGCTGGGAGTGGCGGCGCTGCTACCAAGTGCAGTCGAGCGATTCGCCACCGGATTGGAGCGTAAGAGCTCCGAAGTGATCGTGTTTCTGGCGGCCCGGGAGGCCGCTCACCATCGCCTGTTCGGTCATGTGCCGTGGCTACGCCAGCGGCTGTTGGGCACTGTCGAGGAGTTCGCCCGCGGCATCCAGGTGGACACCGACGCGCTGCAAGAGATAGCCCGCCAGGTCGACCCCGCCGACCCGCAGAGCATGGATCAGCTGATGGCATCCGGTCTGCTGGAGCAACGGAACAGTCCCGAGCAGAAGGCCGCCCTGACCCGGCTGGAAACGCTGCTGGCGCTGGTGGAAGGTTGGGTCGATGTCGTTGTTGCCGACGCGGTGGGCGAACGGCTTCCCGGTGCCGATGCGCTGCGTGAGACACTGCGACGACGGCGCGCGTCCGGGGGGCCCGCCGAGCAGACCTTTGCCACACTGGTCGGCCTGGAGTTGCGGCCGCGCAAACTCCGGGCGGCGTCTGAGCTGTGGCGAAAGCTCACAGATCAGCAGGGGATCGAGGACCGCGACGCCTTGTGGGGCCATCCAGACTTACTACCCACAGCCGACGATCTCGATGACCCCGCACGGTTCGTCGATCGGACCGCAAGTCAGGCGGCCGACCTTGACGATCCGATCGCGGCGTTGGAGCGCACCGCCGCCGCTGACGCCCCTCGCGAGGAGTCTCCCGAGTCTCCCGAGTCTCCCGGGTCTCCCGAGGGCCCCGGTGCCTCCGGCCCCGAGCCTCCCGACGACCAACCTCAGCGCCCTGCGGAGTAATCGTCGTCGCCTTTTGTTCCAGGGTTGGCGGGGAGGCTGCCGCCTGTGCACAGCTGTGGACAAACCGTGGATAACCAATCGGGGCTGTGGACAGCCGTTTGAGCTACCGAGTCGGACGCACCAAGATTCCGGGACATGAATCTGCCTAAGACCGCCGTCATGCCGTCTTCTCTGCCTGAGCGGCTACGACTCGCGCCGGGCCGAGCGGCCGTGTGGCGGTCCGCCAGCTGCCTGCAGCTTGGGTTGGACCCGCAACGCGCCATGGTTCTCGACGGCCTGCCGGAACCGCTCGCGACGCTGCTCAAGCGCATGGACGGGGTCCGCAGTACTGCAGAGCTGATCGCAATGGCCGAGACGGCCGGATCACCAGCAGGTGACGCCCTGGCGATGCTCAACGATCTACACCACAGCGGCCTAGTGCAGGACGCTTCGGCCGCCGACGACGGTCCACCGGGCTGGCACCGCGTGGCACTGGCGACCGAGGCAACCAGCTGGTCGGTGCACACCACCTGCGCGACACGACGCGTGCTGCGCCAGCGGCGCGAGGCTGCAGTACGGGTGGTCGGATCCGGCCGGGTGGCAGTGGCGCTGGCAACCTTGCTGGCAGCGGCCGGCGTAGGCCAGGTCGCGGTGGAAGCCACTGGAACGGTCGCTGCCGCAGACATCGGCACCGGCTTCCTTCCGGACGATGTCGGCCGGACCCGCGCGGCAGCAGCGACGGATGCCGTGCGCAGGTGCGCGCCGGAGGCGACCGGTACCCTTCGCCGCCAGCCGGACCTGATTGTGCTCTGTGATGTGGCAGTCCCCGAGCCGGTTAGGGTGACCGAGCTGCTCGCAGCCGGGATTTCGCATCTGATCGCCTACGCCCACGAAGGAACGGCAGTGGTGGGCCCGCTGGTGTGTCCGGGTCGCAGCAGCTGCCTGCATTGCGCCGACCTACACCGTGCCGACTCCGACCCGGCCTGGCCGAAACTGGCGGCCCAGCTAGCTGGGCAGGTCCAGTCCGCCGGATTGGCCTGCACGCAGCTCGCTGCCGCATTGACCGCTGAACAGGTACTCGCTGCGCTGGCCGGATCACGAGCCGGTCTGCCGGTCCCGCCGACGTGGGGCGCCACGCTCGAAGTGGACCCAGTGCGCGGCACGTTGCGTCGACATCCCCGGCCAGTCCACCCACGCTGCGGCTGCGGTGCCCGATGACGTCTGGAACACCACTACGCCGTAACACCACTACTTAAGGGGGGCCGCCCGGGAGACAATCACCCCGTGACCGACATCCCGCGCAAGGGTGCTGCGCGAACTGCCCGGCTCGCGAGCCTCCCGCTCGGGGTAGCGGGCCGGGTCGCCGCCGGGTGGGGCAAGCGGCTGGCCGGGCAGGACGCGCGGGACGTCAACGCCGAGCTCAGCGCTCGTACCGCCGAGCAACTCTTCGCGGTGCTCGGCGAGCTCAAGGGCGGCGCAATGAAGTTCGGCCAGGCGCTGAGCGTCTTCGAGGCGGCGATCCCCGACGCGCTCGCCGAGCCGTACCGGGAGGCACTGACCAAGTTGCAGTCCGCGGCACCACCGATGTCCCGACGGTCCGTGCAGCGAGTGCTTGACGAGCAACTCGGCTCGGGGTGGCGCCGCCGCTTCGCCGACTTCTCCGATGAGCCTGCGGCGGCCGCCAGCATCGGACAGGTGCACCACGCGGTATGGCATGACGGTCGTGAGGTCGCGGTCAAGGTGCAGTACCCGGGCGCAGACGAAGCGCTGCGCTCGGACTTGCGGCAACTGCAGAGGTTCAGCCGACTGTTCCAGGCGATCGTGCCGGGCATGGAGGTCAAGCCGCTGCTCGCCGAGTTGCAGGACCGGATGGTCGAAGAGCTCGATTACCGTGATGAGGCCGATAACCAGCGCGCTTTCGCCGCAGCTTTCCGTGACCACCGCGAGATCACCGTTCCCGCCGTCGTCGCCAGCTCACCGAAAGTCATGGTGTCGCAGTGGGTCAGCGGGACCCCGATGGCGCAGATCATCCGCGCCGGTTCGCGGTCCGAGCGGGATGACATCGGGCGCAAGCTGTCGGAGTTCCACTCCTCCTCCCCCGCCATCACTGGGTTACTGCACGCAGATCCGCACCCGGGCAACTTCTTGCGCCTGGATGACGGACGGTTATGCGTGCTCGACTTCGGCGCCTCGGCGAAGTTGCCCGGTGGACCCCCGCGCACCCTGGGCGTGGCAACCCGGTTGGCTGTCGAGGAACGCTCGGATGAGTTACTCGAGCTGCTGCGCTCGGAGGGCTTCGTCCGGCCCGGCATGCAACTCCAGGCCGATGATGTGCTGGCCTACCTCGGCCCGTTCGCCGACCCGGTACGCGATGAGACCTTCCATTTCACTCGGGCCTGGATGCAGGCTCAAGCCGAGCGCGTCGGCGACTTCTCCGGCCCGGACTTCCGGACCGGGCGAGCGCTCAACCTGCCACCCAGCTACCTGCTGATCCACCGGGTGACCACCGGGACCTTCGGGGTGCTGTGCCAGCTCGACGCCACTGTGCCGCTGCGCAGGATCGCTCAACGCTGGCAACCAGGTTTCGCCAACTGATACCCATCCCAGAATCACCCTCCCAGCGGTCGTCAGAGTTGGCTGTCGCTATTCGCGCGATGAGCCGGGGTTGGGGGCCTTTGAAGGGCCCCCAACTACAGGCGCTCGGCGACGCGGCGGGCTCGCCGGTCGGCGTAGCGTGCCAAGCGGTGCCAACGGTGAACCGCGGCAAGCCGCCGTGCCAGCAGCTCCTGGCTGGCACGGCGTTGGTCCTCGCGCATTCGCGCTCGGACGAGCATTTCGTGCAGCAGCATGGCATTCCAACTCCTGGGCGATCGGTCGGCGCAGGCGCAATTCCTGGCATCGGCCGAGTTGGCTGTTGTTATGTGCACGCGGGAGCCGGGTTGGGCGCCCTTGAAGGGCACCCGATCCCGCTGCGCGGGCGGTCACGCGGCGGTACCTCGTCCGGAGGGATCCCGCTCGACGCGATCCCGCTCCAGGGCGGCCTTGCTGGGCCTGCCCCGCGGGCGCTTACGTGGGATCACTGCACCGTGATCGAAGATCTCGCCACCCCACACTCCCCACGGCTCCTGCCGGGCCAGTGCACTTTCCAGACACTGGGCTCTGACCGGGCAACCGGTACAGATCTGCTTGGCCAGCTCGAGCTCAGCTGGGGCCTCGGCGAACCACAGGTCCGGGTTGTGTGAGCGGCAAGGCAGAGTGCCCGACCCAAAAGGCGCGGTGTCGAGCAGGTGGGCCAGCTCTGCCCCACCCAGCAGGTCGGGCAACGCCCCGCCATCCAGCGGGACGGTCGCGGTCAACACTTGTCTCTCCTCCTCGGTGTGGTGCCAGTGCAAATCGCCGGTACCGTGCCCGCCGCGGGATGAGGACCTAGCAACGTACAAAGGCCGCGGATCCCGCTGCGGGGTCCGCGGCCTTCATGAGCCGGTTGGTGCTGGCTCGAGGATCAAGGCTCCGATGCAGACGTACGCATGCGGTTGGTCACCGGCAGGTCGGTGCCGGTCGGGTTGATGACGGTGCGGTGAAGGGAACGCCCGGCACGCAGCCGAGGCGCGCCAGACGGCGCGGTCGGCAAGCGCTTGGACCAGACCTCTCCTGGCATAGCGAGGTGCCCGCGCTGCGGGAAGCAACGGGCGCCGGTGGTCGTGCAGATCTCCATCACGGCACCTCCCTTCCCACTCGGCCCGCGCTCAATGGCTGGGCGATCTATCCTGGTCAGCAGCGTGCAACGGCCGCCTCCGAAGATTAAGAGCAAGGTTAGGTCTCTGCTGATACACCAGCAACCGAATTTCGTATTTTCTTTGTCAACTACTGACCGAACCGCCGCGGACGAGGGCGAGTACCTCGGCCCCGTAGCGGTCCAGCTTGGCTGCCCCGATCCCCGGGATGGCTGTCAGGCCGGCGGCGTCGGCTGGCCGTTGCTCGGCGATGGCGGTCAGCGTGGCATCGGTGAAGATCACGAAGGCGGGAACCCGCTGCTCCTTCGCGCAACCGGTGCGCCAGTCCCGTAATCGATCCAGCAGTTCCGGGTCGGCATCAGATGGGCACGCGGCACATCGGGCCAGCTTCACCGCGATAGTCCCAGTGACCGGGATGCCACAGATCCGGCAATAAGCCTTGCCAGACGCCGTCTGCAACATTGCCTTCGGCTGCGCGTTGGAGCCGGTCGGCCGCACAGCCGGGGAACCCTGGGGCACCAGGCCGTGGAGAAAGAGGCTGCGACGCCGCGAGCGCCGGCCGCCTGGACTGCGCGATAGCGCCCAAGACAGCGCTAGCCAACGGCGGGCCCGGGTCACGCCGACGTAGAGGAGCCGGCGCTCCTCCTCCAACGCGGCCTGGTCACCATCGGCGTACTGGATCGGCATCGTTCCCTCGATGAGCCCGACGAGGAACACCGCGTCCCACTCCAGGCCCTTCGCGGCATGCAAGGAGGCCAGCGTCACGCCCTGCATCGCCGGTGGGTGCGCGGCGTCGGCGCGAGCGTCGAGCTCGGTCACCAGCTGGCCGAGGTCGGCGCCTGGCGTGCCGGCCGCGAGGTCCGTGGCCAGCTCAGCCAGCGCGCGCAGCGACTCCCAGCGTGACCGCGCGGCACCGCCCCCAGGGGGTTGGGTGGTGAGCCCATGGGCGGCGAGTACCTCGCGGGCCGTGGCACCCAAGTCCCCCGCTGACTTGTGCACGGTGCCTGCGGTGGCCGCCGCCCGCAGCGCGCGGATCGCAGCCCGAACCTCCGGACGCTGGAAGAATCGCTCTCCGCCGCGGATCTGAAACGGGATCCCGCGGGCGTCCAATGCCTGCTCGTAGGCCTCGGACTGGGCGTTGACCCGGTACAGCACGGCGATCTCGGCGGCCGCCATTCCCTGACTCAGCAACTCGGCGATCGCCTCCGCCACGGCGATGGCCTCCGTAGGCTCGTCGTCGTGCTCGTCGAAAGACGGCTCCGGGCCGGCTGGCTGCTGGCCCTCCAGCTGCAGCCGGGCACCCGCCGGACGGCTGGCCGCAGCAGAGATCACCCGATTCGCCAGTGACACGATCTGCGGCGTGGAGCGGTAATCGCGGCGCAGCCGCACTGTCACCGCCTCGGGGAATCGCCTGGTGAACTCCAGTAGGAATCGGGGGGCCGCACCGGCGAAGGAGTAAATGGTCTGGTTCGGGTCACCGACGACGGTGAGGTCGTCACGCGCACCCAGCCAGGCATCGAGCACGCGCTGCTGCAGCGGTGTGACGTCCTGGTACTCGTCGACGACGAAGCAGCGGTAGCGGTCCCGGAATTCCTGCGCGACTCCCGGGTGCTCCTCGAGCGCGGCCGCGGTGTGCAGCAACAGATCGTCGAAGTCGAGTACCCGGCTGCGGTTTTTGATCTCCTCATATCCAGCGTAGACAGCCGCTATCTGCGCCGCTGGGGCCGGAGTGTCCCGGCGTGCCGCGGCCACCGCAGCCGGGTAGTCCGCAGCGGTGATCAGGCTGGCTTTGGCCCACTCGATCTCGCCGGCGAGATCGCGTAGATCGTCGGGACCGGTTGCCACACCGGCTCGCTGCGCGGCCTGGCCGACCAGCCGCAGCTTGTGCTCCAGCAGCGGCCACGGCTGGTCATCCACCACCCGCGGCCAGAAATAGCGCAACTGGCGCAACGCGGCGGCGTGGAAAGTTCGGGCCTGCACCCCCCCGACGCGAAGGTCGCGCAGCCGGGTGCGCATCTCTCCCGCCGCGCGGGCGGTGAACGTCACCGCAAGGACCCGTCCGGCTGCGACATGGCCGGTATGGACCAGCTGAGCTATCCGCCGGGTAATGGCGCGGGTCTTTCCGGTGCCCGCACCAGCCAGCACACAGACCGGACCCCGCGGCGCGCACACCACCGCACGCTGTTCCTCGTCGAGACCGTCGAGAAGGTCTCTGCCATGTGATGCCCCAGCCACTGTTGTCCCAGCCACGGTCGGCATCTTGGCAGAGCGTCCCGACACCACAGGAACACCGCACAGCGTTGCAGTGTTGATGCATCGTGTGAGCAACCTGACGATGTACAGCACGGTGTGGTGCGGCTACTGCCGGCGACTCAAAGCCCAGTTGGACCGGGCCGGCATCAGCTTCCACGAAGTCGACATCGAGGACGACGCGGTCGCCGCCGCGTTCGTGACCGGCGCCAACGGTGGCTATCGAACCGTGCCGACCGTGCTGCTGCCGGACGGCTCGGTTCTGACCAATCCCACGATCGATCAGATCACCGAGGCGATGCCCACCTAGGCGGCCGCGATCCTACCCGGACCGTGTGCGCAAGCACTATGCTACATCCCGTAATGGCGTTCTGACGCGTCGTGGCAAGGAGGATGGGCCAGTGGAGATCACCGACCGGACGCTCTGGGAACGCGAGCTCACTAACCACATGCGGTGGTATGCCGCCGACCTCCAGGATTCGCCTGATGGCGACGGCAAACCCGGAGTGTGGTTCAGTGTTCCGCTACTCGTGCTGTGGTCAGTCATGGTGATGGCGCTGACCAGCACGGGATGGGTGATCGGCTTGTACTTCATCTGAACTTGATCGGCACGTCACATCACGGCGGCGCGTTCACGGCAGTTCCACGCCACCCAGCGCGGCCAGCGGGCGGGCCAGTCGCTCAGCGTCCCCCACAACCACGCCGGTGAACCGGGTGGGCGCGAAAAATGCAGCGGCTGCCTCAGCGACCTGCTCCGTGGTGACCGCTTCCAGCCGGCTGGGATGAGTGCGCAACCAGTCGAGGTTCAGGCCAAGGGCGGCCAGCGTGACGAGGTGACCCGCTAGGCCACGCTGTGATGAGGTGGCGATCGTCATCGATCCGATCGCATAGTGCCTCGCGTTGTCGATCTCGGACTCCGCCGGTGCCACCACGGTGATCCGGCCCAACTCGTAGCGAGTCTCCAGTAGCGCGGCCGCAGTTACCACGCTGGCGGTGTCAGCCTCGGCGACCAACGTAGCCCCGTGCGGAGTGAACTCCAATCCGCAGTACGCGCCGTAGGTGTAGCCCTTGTCTTCTCGGATGTTCTCCACCCAGCGGGAGGAGAAATATCCCCCGAAGATCAGATTCGCCAGCTGCAGCGCTGGGTAACGCTCATCGGTGCGTGGCACCGCCTGCGCGGACAGGCGCAGCTGCGACTGCACTGCACCCGCCCGGTGCACCAGCTGCAGATCAGCCCCGGTCAGCTCAGGCAAAGGCGCCAACTCGACAGCCGACCGGTCGGACTCCCAGCCCGCCAGGTTGGACTCCACCGCTTCCACCGCACGGGCTGGGGTGAGGTCGCCCACCAGCACCAGCACTGCGCCGCGAGGCACTACCGAGCGGCGGTGCAAGGCGCGCACCGCCTCCGGCGTCACAGCGGCTACATCGTCGGCTTCCGGCCACTCGCGGGTGGCCGGGTGCTTGCCGTAACGGCGCCGCTGCAGCGCCTCGCGAGCGATCACTCGCGGCTGGGAGCGGCTCATCGTGAGTCGCTCCACCAGCCGAGACCGCTCCCGAGCCACTTCACCAGCAGCGTAGGACGCTGAGCGCAGTGCGTCAGCGAGCACGTCGAGCAGCACATCCAGCTCGCTGGCCAACGCGGACCCCGCCACCGACAGGTGTTCGGGGTTCACTGCGGCTGCCAGGTCACCGCCGACAGCGGCCAGCGCCCGGTCGACGGCGAACCGATCCCGTCGCGGCGTGCCGCACAGCATGGTGGCGGCGAGTAACTCGGCGCGGGCCGGATGGGTCCGATGCGTGCCGCCAAACGGAATCTGCAAGCGCAGCTCCACCATCGGCACCGCGGGTCGCCGGACCGCGATCACCCGCAGGCCGCTGCCCAGCACGGTGTCCACGGCCGACGGTGCGCTGGCGGGGTAGGTCGAACCCAGTGGTGGTAGTGGACGCGGCCCCACGTCGGTTCTGCCGATCTGCTCGGCACTGCGGTGCAGCATTACGCCTCCTGTTTCGACGCGTGGCCGGGTACGGGTTCGAGCATTGAACCCGAAGAACTACTTGCGGGTTCGAGTACTAACACCGCACGGGAGTCTGGATGCAGCCTGGCGGCCGCGCTCGCGATCTGCTCGGGGTCCACCGCGGCAACCAATGCCGGAAGCTCCGTGATGAGCTCGGCGCGTCCGTGCAGCAGCTCGAAGGCTCCGAGGGCCAGTGTCCGCGACACCAGCCGGTCGTGCTCACGGAACAGCGTGGCGGCCCACCGGGCGGTGATCCGGCTCAGCTCCTCGGGCTCCGGGCCTTTCGCGGCAAGCCGGGCCAGCTCCTCATCGATTGCCGCCAGCACCCGGTTGGCGTCCACGGTGGACGGATGGAGCGCAGTGACTGTAAAGGTGTCCGGGTCGCGGGCATCCAGCGGCGTGCCGAACAGCCCGCACCTGGCGCTGATGTCGGTCACCAGTTCGTCGCTGTGCACCAGGCGCTGTACCAGGCGAGCGGAGTCACCGTCGGAGAGCACCGCGGACAGCACCTCGTGAGCAACGTAACCGCCGAGGTCGATGGTCGGGTCGGGCATCCGGTAGCCAATGGCCAATGCGGGCAGCGGAGCCAGCGGGTCGGGTTGGCAGTGCCGGCGTTCCCGATCCGGCGGTGGCTCAGCGAACGACGGGCGAACGGGAACAGGACGGGCCGGAACGTCATCGAAATGCTGGTGCACCAGCTTGACGGCATCGTCAGTGTCAAAGTAGCCAGCCACCGTAAGCACCGCATTGCCGGGTGCGTAGTAAACGTCGAAGAACGCTGCGCAGTCGTCTAAGGTGGCCGCTTCGAGCTCGGAGAAGTCGCCGTATCCGTTGTGCGCGTTGGGGAAGGTCTCGTAAAGCACCGGTGGTAGCGTGATCCACGGAAATCCGCCATAGGGCTTGTTCAGGACATTGAGTCGAATTTCCTCTTTGACCACGTCAACCTGGTTGCGCAAGTTTTCCGCGGTGAGCCGCGGTGCTCGCATCCGATCCGCCTCGATGAACAGTGCACGTTCCAGTGCCGCTGAAGGCACTACTTCGTAATAGTCGGTGTAATCGGGATGGGTGGAGCCATTAAATGTTCCGCCCGATGACTGCACGTGGCGGAAGTGCGCGAGCTTCTCAAGGCTCTCGCTACCCTGGAACATCAGGTGCTCAAAGAGGTGCGCAAAGCCGGTGCGACCTTCCGGCTCGGAGCGAAATCCGACGTCGTAGTGCACGCCGACGGCGACCACCGGGGCGGATCGGTCCGGGGCCAACACCACCCGCAAACCGTTGGACAGTGTTTCTCGGTGCAGCTCGACCGAGGGCGAGGGAATACGGGACATGGGCCAACCCTACGGGTGGCTCAGCTGCAGTGGCTGCGCAGCCGCCAGGCCAGCAGCGCACCGGCAGTTCCGGCCACCGCAACACCGAGGGCCCCGATGCGCTGCGCTTGCGCCGCTGCAGCCGGCACCCCCGTCCCCGGCAGGCGCGCGACTACGTCCCCCGCGGGCAGCGGGTCGGGCACCTCGACGGTCAGCACCTCACCCAGGTCATGACCGCAGCCGTCCAGCCGGCCAGGTATCGCGCGGCCGTCGAGCAGCTCGACCCGTAACCCGTCCTGAGCGTTGGAGGGGCCGCAATCCACCGCCTGCACCACGGTGCCGCGGGCCATGCGGACATCACTCGCCCTGGCGCCCGGCCACAGCAGCCAGCCCACCCCGAGCACTCCCAACCCCATCACCAGGGCGAGCGTCGTTACCACTCGGACAGTGTCCCTGCGTGTCACCGGGTCATCCTAGCCAGCCACGTTGTGGGTCACAGGCGGCGCAGACCCACCTCGCTCGCCGCGGTCTCGAGCGCGTTCAGGCCGAAGGCCTCCACCGGACCCAGCGCTCCGGGCCTGGACACTCCGTGCTCGGCGGCGCGCTGCGCGCCCCAGGCGAGCAGGTCTGCGGTGAGCTGGTAGGGCTCGCCGGACACCAGGTGTACCTCAGCCAGTACGGTCCCGGACGCGTCATAGGCGGTGCCGACGAAATGCGGGACGACCCGCGCCAAAGCGACCGGATCCGGCGCCTCGGCAACCCACCGCTGCGCAAGCTGCCCGATCCCGCGCACCAATGACCGGGCACCGGGCAGCTGCAGCAGCACGGAGGTCAGCTGGGACGACAGGTGCAGTGCGCGCGTCGCGGCGCCGAGCCACCCCAGGTAGACGTCCACCTCGGGCAGGCCCTGGGGGGCAGCGAGCCGCGGCAATGCGTAGTGCTCGGTGGCACCAATGGTCATTGCTGGGTGGTCCTGACCGCCCACGGAAAATGTCCGCATCCGCGAGCCGGCGGGTTCCGCACAAATTCCGTTTCGCCAGGTGAAGGCCTGCTCGGTAACTACCCCGGCAAGTGAAGCGAAGGTGCCCCGGCTGAACACCTGGGCCCGGCCGACCCCGGTGATCAGGTAACCGATCTCGACCCGGTGCACCACTTGATCCGCCAACCGCAGCGCCAGGGCGCCCGCGAGGTTGCCGGGCACGTAGTCGTTGCCGAACGCAGTGACCAGGCCAGCACCGGTCCGTTCGGCGAGCGGACCGAACTCCTCGAACACCCGGCGAATGAACGGCGGCTCGCCGGTGGAGTCGAGGTAGATTGCGGCCGCGTCGATTGCCGCCCTCAGCGCAGGCTCGCCGAGTCGCATGAACGGACCAACCGTGCTGACCAGCACATCACCCCGGTCGACCAAAGCGCGTACCGACGTGATGTCGCCGACGTCGGCCGTTACCACCTCGAGGTCCCCGAGCCGCCTTGCCAGCGAGGCAAGCCGGACCCCGCTGCGCCCAGCCAGAACCGGCCGCAGGCCTCGGCGCACCATCGCCTCGGCGGTCCGGCCGCCGGTGTAGCCGGTCGCACCGAAGAGCACGATCCTCGCCGTCATGATCTCCAGGCTAGCCCGGGAAGGGATCTAGTCTGTCCGCAGCGCTCGGGCTAGCTCGGCACGGCTGCTGATGCCGAGCTTGGCATAGGCGTTGGCCAGGTGTGCCTCGACGGTCCGCACCGACAACACCAGCCGCTCGGCGATGGCCTGATTCTTCATGCCCTGCACGACCAGGCTTGCGACCTCGTCTTCACGGGTGGTCAGGGGTCGCGGTGCGAGCTGTTCCAGAGCAGGTGTGCGGATCATCTCGCACGCCCGGGCCAGGCTGGCGGCCCGAGCGGTGGAGGCCGCCGCTCGGCGCCGGTCGCCGGCCCGCTGATGGGCTGCGGCAGCATGCGCGGCAGCATCGGTGGCTAGCAGCCGGGCACCCATCGCCTCGAACTCGGCAGCCACGTCGTCAAGCGATCCACCAGCGCTGGCGGCGGCGGCCTCGGCGTGCGCGCTGAAGGCTGCCACCAGCGGACTATCGACCTGACCTGCCAACTGGCGCAACCGCCCGGTCACCTGCCCGGCGCGTCCCAGCCGGACCGCGGTGTGCAAGGCCTGCGCCTCCATGGCCCGCTGGCCCATACCGGCCGCCACTGCCGCCGCGCGCAGCGCCCGATCGGTCGCCTGGGATATGCGGTCGTCAGCTGCCGCCTGCCAGGCTTCGGCCAACAGGAACTCGGGCTCGAATATGGCACAGTGGTGCCCAAGAGAATGATGGCCAAGAGAATCGTGTGCCGTACCGCCGTCGAGGAGGCGCCGGGCAGCTGCCGGTTCACCGAGCTGAGCATACGTTTGAGCCAGCAGTGCGGTACACAGCTGCTCGAAGCCACCTGGGTCGCGTTCACCGAGACCGGCCACGGCCTCGGTCAGCCAACGGATTGCGGTGCGCAGATGCCCGGCGGCCAGCGCGGCCCACCCCACATGCGCGGCGGCTAGGGCATCTCCGGCCCATTGCGCCTGACTCATGCACCACTGGTGCAGCTCAACGGCCCGCGCCTGGGCATCATCGATGCGACCTGCCAGTAATAAAGCCGACAGCTCACTGTGGGCCAGGGTCAGCCTGCACAGTGCCATCTCCGGCTCGGTCGTACAGCGTTTCAGTGCATCCCAACCGGTAACCACGGCCGACAACGCTTCGGTGGGGCGGCCCCGTGCGGCCAACCCCATCCCGGCGGCGCTGGACGCCCAGACCACCGCCTCCGGAGTGGTCCCTTCTGACGCCAGGATCTCGCCGCCGGACTCCGCTGCCTGCTGCGGCCGTCCTGCGAAGAAGGCAAGCACACCGTGCGCGGCACTGGTGCGCCGGCACGTCTCGTTGTCGGCAGCGTCGGCCGATGCCTTGTGCAGGGTGGCCTCGGCCTTTGCCACCTGGCCAAGACCGAAGAACAGGTTAAGGGCCCGTACCACCGCCAGCCGAGATCGGTCCTCAGCTGAAGTGGCGAACGGTGCAGCAACGGCCGCCACTTGTTCAGCCTCGTCAGGCTGACCCTGCCAGCGCACCGCCTCCAGCAACGCCAGGTGCGCCCGCACGCCGTCCCGGCCGTCGCTGCCATCGATCGCCGCCCGCGCCAGGCGCGCGGCGGTGTCGTGATCAAGTAACGCGTTGGCGTGCACCGCGGCATCGGCTAGCAGGCTAGCGTGTGCCCCCGGCTGGTCACTGTCCAGCAGCAACGTGCCAGCGCGGAGCAGGTCATCCGGGCGCTTCCAGGGTAAGTGGGTATTGGCCAGCCGGCGACGCAGCCGGCAGGCTTCGGCCTCAGGAAGCTGGTCTCGCACCACCGTGGCATAGATCGGGTGGGCCAACCACACCTCGGCCCGCCAACCGCTGTTCACCACGGTCACCAGGCCGCGGCGCTCCAGGACTGCGACGACCTCGGGATTGATCAGACTGGCCACCCGGCCCAGGCCGAGGGGCTCGTCGGTGGCCAGCAACTCCAGTGCGGTTCTCTCGTCGGCACCGAGCCCGCCCAGCTGGGCTTGGACGATCTCACGGAGGCGGGGGGTGGGCTCCATGCGCCCCTCCCACCGCCATACCCCATCGCGGATCTGCAGCCGGCCCGTCTCACACCCGCCTTCGACGAGCTCGCGAAGGAAAAGGACATTCCCACGGGTGGCACGCCACAGCCGCTCGATGGTCCGGCTGTCCACCACCCCGCCAAGCGCACCGGTCACCAGCCGGTCCATCTCCACCCGCGGCAGCTGCTGCAGCTCCAACCGGTCAGCCAGCCCGTTCTTCCACAGCGTCACCACCGGATCCGGAGCAGGTTCCCCGGTCCGCACGGTTAACACCAGGCACGCGGCGCGGGTCAAGGCCAGCTGGTGCACCAGGGTCACTGACAGCTCGTCAAGCAGATGCGCATCGTCGATCCCCACGATCAACCGGTGCCCCTTGCCTTGATCGGCAATCGCGGCACCCGCGCGCTGCAACAACGTCAACGGGTCAGACACGGTCCCCAAAGCCGGCAGCAGATGTGCCACCGCCCCCAACGGAATCGCCGCCGCAGCGCTCGTCCCCGCCGCCCAGCGGGTCACACGACCGCTGCGCTTGGCCGCCTCCAACGCCTCCCGAGCAAGCCGCGTCTTGCCGACCCCTGCGGGACCGGCAACGACCACATTACGTGTTTCCGGACCGGCCATACGCTCCGTTATAAACCGCAACTCAGAGTCACGGCCCATGAGCGTCCAAGAATCTGCTCTCATAGCTGAACCGGCCAACGCACTTGGTATCCCGCGCTGATCCGGGATGCAACTGACGGCCCGGCACAAAAAGCCGACCGCTCCTGCCCCCTCTGACACATTGGCTACGCCCCCCCGCGTCACGCCAATAAGCTGACGAGCTACCCCCAGCAATCAGCATATGCTAACCGTGACGAGATCGCCACGGTCGATACGTCCAAGAAAGATGAATTAACCATGGATGTCGGGATATGCGGCTCGACACCGTAACAGTGCGTGATCGAGTGGTGACGTGCTGCTTGGCTTTCGTCGGCGTCGATTGATTGGGCCGATCACCTAGAATTAGTTGGACAATTACTTAAATCCATCCCGGGCGATTGACGACACCCCGGAGGTTTGCGCGCGGGTGACCCTCGGGCTGCCCCGGTAGCGCAGCGCTGAGACACCCGTGGTCTGTGCGGCCAGGGTGTCGCTGACGGTCACAGTGGCATGGCTGGTCCCGGACAGCTCAGCGTCGAGGTTTCGAACAACCAGGTCGGCCAGAAGTAGCCGACTGGTCCCCGCCCCACTGAGGTGAAGGTCTCTCGCCTGTCCGGACAGCGCCAGGGTGGCGGCCCCGGACGCAGTGGCTTGCAGGCGATCGACACGGATGGGACCGGTGACCTCGCTGGCCCCAGTAGCGATCAGGTCCAGTGCCGGGCCTGCCGGCGCCGAGACCAGCATAACCCGGCTGACACCGTTAGTAGCAAGCCGATCCATACGGGCCACGGTGATCTCGGCGGTCAGGGTGGCATTGCGGACGTGGGTGCCTGGAGCGAGCCCTAACCGGAGCTCACCACCGGTCACCGTGACCTGGACCTGATCAGTGAGATTGTCATCCATCGTAATCCTCGCCTGCTCAGGCCCGCCGATGTCGAGACGGACTACAAAACCGGCTCCGACTACCACTGAGTTGACGCCGGACAAGCTCATCAGCCGGCTTGTGAGACGCCCAGAGCCAACTACCGAGCCGGTATCCCCCTCTGCGCTGCCCCCGTCACCGCCGTATCCATTGCCGCCCCGACCGCCATAACCATTGCCGGCGCTATCCCCGGCGTCCGTGCCGCTGGTGCCGCTGGTGCCGCTGGTGCTGCTGCCCAGACAGCCGGTCAGCAACATCACTGCGGTCACCACCGCCGCCGCCCGCAACGCAGCGCCAGCCGCTCGCAGTACGCCACGGTCTGCGCCGACGGTGGCAGCCACTAGGACCTCCTCACCCGCAGCCGGGCCGGTCCCCAGCGGCCCAACACCCACCGCAACGGACCATGCATGATCATGCAGAACAACAGCACACCACCCACCCAGGGCAGCAACAACAACACAATGTTGATTGCACCCAAGGTGGCCTCGGCCACGCTGCCATCGACTGCCGCCGCACCGGTCAGTGATCCCAACTGCAGCAACCGGTCCCACACCACCGGAAACACCTGCGGCACGATGATCAAAAACCCGATCACCCAGTACAATATCGCGGGTATCACAATGGCCACCCACCCGGTGATTGTCCGACGAACCCACGGCTTGAGCTCGGTCACCCGAGGATGCGCACCCCGCCCCGGAATCATGCTCGCCAGGACCGGCCCCAACCGGGAAAACAGGTCCGGCACCCCGATGAGATCACTGAGAATGTAGTAGCCGTCCATGCGGATCACCGGCAAGAACTGGGTGGCGGTCTCGATGTGCAATAACACGATTACCACCAGCACCCACGGCGAGCCCGTCACCAGATACGCCAGACCCATCGCGGCGATGAACACCGCGTTGAAATACACCCCACCCAGATCAGTCCGCAGCCGACCGCGGCGCGACAGCCGGTAGGAGTCAGTGACCGTGCTATACAGCGCCGGCCACACTATATACAACCCAAAACCCATGTTGCCGGGCCGAGCACCCCCATACCGGCACGCCGTGACATGCCCGCACTCATGAAACGCCGCCGAGACCAACACCACCGCCAACACCAGCAACGTCAACCCCGGCTGATACACCAACGCCAACGCACTGGGCACGATCTGGTCCAGACCACCCACGGCGATGATCGCCACATCGGCCATCAGAAACAATGCCAGCCCGACAAAGATCACCGGCGGCCAGAACATCGGCCGAAAAAAACCCGCGATGCGCCACACCATCCGGTCGGGGATTACTCCGACCCGAAACTTCAACGCCAACAGCGGATCCGACTTCATCTTCATCTCCGGCACCGTCCCGGCGTCCCCCAGCTCGGGATCAGCCGCCACGATCCCCACCGGCCGCAACCGGTTGTCAATCAGATACGACACCTGCTGGGCCGACACCACCTTGCCGAACTCGGCAGTCAACAAACCTGCCACCTGCTCCAGATTCCGCTGACCATCCAGACTCGACGCCAGCAGATACAACAACCGAGGCAGCTGAATTACCTGCCCATCAACCCGACGTACGATATATCTGGGCTCCTGAAAACCAGACCCCTGATACTCTCCAATCAGCTCGGTCCCCTCCGACAACCGCGGCACCCCACCCACCACAGCATCGGAAGCCCCCTCAGACTCCACCACGCGCTCAGTATCGATGACGCCCTCCCCCGGCTCGAAACCCCACTCTGCCGAATCGAAACTGCCGCACCGAAAGACATCGTGAGTGGCATTGCTGAACGCCGCGCCACTACATTCTACCGACGCCCAACGCCACGCGGCACGGCTCTTCGCTACTTACTTTCTCTAGCCCTATTGCGTAGGTCATGCCCACACCACCACGTGGGAGGGGTGGCCCCCAGTCACCCCTCCCGTCACCGCACGAACCACATGATCACCCAGCGACATCAGCGCGAGTCAGCTCACGGCAGGTCCGCCGGCACCGCCGATACTGCCGCTGCCTTGGCCGCACCAGCCGTTACCGGCGTGTTGATCTGTTCCCCGACCAAGTTGATGTCGATGAGGTTGAGGCCGAGCCCGCCCTTGCCGACACCGCCGGGAGCGACCGCGCCACCGTTGCCGCCACGGCCGCCGCTGGCGGAACTGAACAGCGACAGGACGGTACAGGTCGGCAGCAACTTCACGTGCTGCCCATCGAGCTCGGTACAGCTCGGTGCCTCAGACATGAGTTCCTCCTAGGAAAGGTGTCCCCCGGTGGATACAACGCCGCATCGGTGGCAGTCCGATCCGGCAGCACCACCATGCCCACAGTGACGCCCTGTAGGCAATCAGTAGTAGGTACTTAACTCTTCTGAGTGATTACCTAGTCCCAAGGGCACGCGTCGAACACGTACTCCGCTAGAAGAGTTACGGAGGGTTCCAACACCGAGTATCTATGGTGAGATCCACGCCAGCGTGCTGCGGTGCCCCTCGGATCCGCACCCACGCTGGTGAACACCCAGGCAAACGCGAGGGAGGGGTGGCCGGTCCGGCCACCCC
>JALZDU010000079.1 GCA_030862405.1 Actinomycetota bacterium
TGTCAGCACGAAGAAACCGACCCGCAGTATCGTCCCAACGGTGATGGCTGCCACTGCGGCAGCAGTAGTCGAGCGGCTCCAGTAATGGCCGAAGACGAACGGGAAAGCCAGCGCAGCAAGCATCACGCTCGCGAGAGACGAAGGCGGTATAGGCGTCGCTGTACATGCCGCCGGTGGCGGTGTACACGAGCACCACCCCGACGATGAGCGCAACGCCGAATGCGTAACTGGTACCCAGGAAGCGTTCTAACAAGAAACCACCAAGATTGCCGGCCAGCAGGATGCAGAAGCTGAAGATCATCATGATTGAGGCGGCCACCTCCACGTCACGGCCGTAGCGGCGACGGTAGAAGTCACCGATGGTGAGCAGCTTCATGCTGTTCATCCGCTTCGCGAAGGACAGCCCGGTGATCACCAGGCAGATCGCCAGCCCAATCGGCAGGCTCCCCCGGCCCAGAACCCACCGGCCGCGGACAGATCGGTGTTGCCGAGGGTGGCGTTGGTGTCCACCGCCTGGCCCATCAGACCCGCGGCAGTCAGCGGCAAGGCTCCCAGATAGCGCTGGTCCGTCAGCCGGCCGGCGGGCGGGGTAAGTGACCGGCGCGCACCAGGCAGCCGAGAGTGTCGCAGATCACCCGGGTCGCGATCAGCGCGGTGATCTCGGCGTTGTCATACGGCGGGGAGCACTCCACGACCTCGATGCCGGCCAGCGGGCGCGCCGCAACGAGCTGGATGAACTTCAGCACCTCGCGGGGCAGGAAGCCGCCGGGTTCGGGCCATCCCGTGCCGGGGACGAATGCGGCGTCGAGGCAATCGACGTCGAAGGACAGCCAGACGGCGTCTGTACCGTCCCAGGCGACGTCCAGGGCACGCTGCGCGGCAGCCTCGATGCCCATCTCCACGCAGTCGGTGACGGTCATGATCGTGGTGCCGCGCTCCCGCCCGACCTGTACCCCGGGACGGGGCGCCTGCCAGCCGCCGATGCCGATCTGCACCAGGTTGCGCGGCGGCACGTTGGGGATGTCCGTGGCGTGAAACCACGGGGTGGTGTGCATCCGCTCGTCGAGGTCGGTTTCCTGGGTGTCGACGTGGCGGTCGAAGTGGATGATGCCGAGCTTGCCGCCGTTGAGGTGTTCGGCGACCGCCCGGGTGGTCGGGTAGCCGATGGAGTGGTCGCCGCCCAGCACGACAGGAAAGGCACCGGAGGAGTAGACGTGCCCGACCGCCTTGGAAATCTGATCGAAGGTCTTCTCGATGTTGCCCGGGATGGTGAACACGTCGCCGAGGTCGCCGATGGTGATCGATTCCCGCAGGTCGACACCAAGTTCGAAGCTGTACGGCCCGTACAGCGCGGAGATCTTGCGAATCCCTTGCGGACCGAAGCGGGTCCCGGAGCGGTAGGTCGTGCCGCCGTCGAACGGAGCGCCGAGTACCGCCACGTCGTACTCGCCGCAGCGGCGGACGTCCTCGACGTAGGGCGCTTTGAGGAAGGTGTTGATGCCGGCGAAGTGCGGCAGCTCACCACGGGAAAAGGTGGGGATCCGCGGGTCGACGATCGCGTCAGCGCCCGGCAGGCCTAGTTCGAGCCCGCGGGCGATCTCCTGTTCCCACTTCGTGGTCGGTAGCGTCGCTTCCGCTTCGACCGCGTAGCGTGCCTCCGAGCCGTAGTGGGGGTGTAAGTCATCCACCATGGGGGCCTCCGCGTCCACGGCGCCCGGCCGCCAGGCAGCCGGACGTGGCTGACCTCCCGGGCTTTTGTCCCGCCGTGGAGCGGGCCGGCACCGCCCGCCTGCACCTCTCGGACCAGACCCGCTGGCGGGCAGCGGCGGAACCCTAGGTGCGCCTCACTCACTCGGTGAGTCACAACAATCACACGACGCCACTGTGACCAAGCTGTAACCACCGAGTTGCAGTCACATCACCTGGTCACCCAAGCGAGCAGTCCCTGCCTCGCTACCGTCCTACGCTCTTGTTATGCGTGTCCGGGTTATCGACGCCTTCACCGACCGGCCCATTCGCAGGCAATCTCGCAGCCGTCTGCCTGCTCGATGACGATGCGTGGCCCGACGTGACCTGGATGCAGCAGGTCGCCGCCGAAATGAATCTGTCCGAGACCGCCTTCCCTCACCCGCTGCCCCGCAACGTTGACGCTGACTGGGCGCTGCGCTGGTTTACCCCCACCGTCGAGGTCGATCTGTGCGGCCACGCCACTCTGGCCACCGCACATGCTCTGTGCAGCTATCGCGGTAAACCGATTAGACAAGCGTCCCTGCGCTGGCACCCGACTTCACCGCGCTGGTCCACCTGACGCGCCGGGACGGTTCGCGGGATCATTGTGACCGCCCCAGCGGCCGAGCCAAGCAGCGGCTACGACTTCGTCTCGTGCTTCTTCGCACCCACTGTGGGCATCCCCGAGGACCCGGTCACCGGCAGCGCCCACACCGCCCTGGCCCCCTACTGGTCGCAGCGCCGGGGCGGGACGGCCTCACCGGGCTGCAGGTTTCCGCCCGTACCGGCTTGGTCAGTACCACCGTCCACAGCGACCGGGTGCACCTCACCGGGCATGCCGTCACCGTCCTCGACGGCCCCCTTCATCACAGCGCCGGACACCAGAACTAGCCGATCTTGGGAGCTCTCAATTCCCCGAGGTTGCTGGTTGCCGGCCCAGGTCTGCGCGGTGTGGTCCAGAAGGCGAATCACGTCGGTGACCCGGTCGCCAAGTGCCAGCAGCATGACCGGTCTGCAGCCCCAGCGCGACAGGCTCCTCGGAAAGCAGCAGCTCACTCACCGGGGACCCTGCGCGCCGCCTCCGCGGAACCACGTGCGTCGGTGGTCACTGCACCGGCCGGTGCACGGTGACCAGCTTCGTGCCATCCGGGAAGGTGGCTTCCACCTGCACGGAGGTGATCATCTTCGGCACGCCGTCCAGGACGTCGTCGCGGCTCAGTACCCGCTGTCCCCCGGCCATCAGCTCGGCGACGCTGCGCCCGTCGCGCGCTCGCTCCAACACCCACGAGGTGATCAAAGCGACGGCCTCAGGACAATTCAGCCGCAATCCCCTCGCTCGGCGGTTCTGGCAAGCTGGCCCGCCACATGGACGAGAAGTTTTTCTTGTTCATGCGGGGACAGCAGCATGTCGGTCCCTTTCCTCACCAGCCCGGTGGCGCCTGTATCGCGCTAGTTGAGTATGTCGTGGACGGTGGAGGTGTTGGGGACGACTGAGCTGCCACCTACCCGCGGTTCGGGAACGACGTGGGTGGCGGCCTTGCCGTCGTGCGGGGTGGGGCGGGCAGCGGGATGCTCGACGAGAGCGAGCACGCGGGACGCCATGAACCGAGCCGTGCGCACCGGCGTACCGCCACGGGTCACCTCGGTGACTTCGATGATGCCGCGACCGTGAGTGATCTCCACCCGTCGACCGTTGCGGGTAGCCTCGATCTCGTAGGTCAGGGTGGCGCCGCCGGCGTCGATCACAATCTCAGTGCGGTCGCCCTTCATGGCTTGCCGTCCTCTGCGTATCGAGGGATGAGGGTCCGGACCGAGCAGCTGGTCGCCTCTCGGCGAATGGCACACCGCGGCTTCAGCCAAACGATCATCCGCGGCGGCGGACTGATATGGACCCGGGGGACACATCCACCCGGCCCGGACACCCCATACAACCGCCCACGCTCGCTCATCATTCCCGGCCACGAAAAGGCAATCCGGCTTCGGATGGCGCTGCCGCGGTGCCCGAAACCGCTATTCGCTTCGAATGGCGACCTCGGCAAGTGCCCCGGAAGCTCAAATTGCCATGGCGGTGCGGACGTGGTTGTGGGCATCTGTGCCACCAGCGCCGGCAGAGGTGACGTGACCGGCTTCCATGACGTAGTAGCGGCTCGCCGCGGCCAGGGCGAAGCCGACATGTTGCTCGACCAGCAAGGCCGAAAGACCGCCGCGAGAGGTCAGCGACAGGATGATTTTCTCGATCTCGGATACCACGGACGGCTGAATACCCTCGGTCGGGCTCGTCGAGGATCAGCATACGCGGCTGGGTGATAACGCTCGGGCGATCGCCAGTTGCTGGCGCTGACCACCGGAAAGCAATCCAGCCCGGCGTGGCATCAGCGCAGTCAAGGCGGGAACAGGTCGAGCGCTTCGGCGATCAGCTTCTTGCCGTCTCGGCGAGTGTCGGCAACCAGTTGCAGGTTCTCCTCAGTGGTCAGTTGCGGGGAGCATTGTTGACCTTGCGGCACATAGCCCAGCCCGCGCTTGACCCGCTCGTTGGGGCGCATCTGCGTGATGTCCTCGCCGTCCAGCAGGATCCGCCCGGATTGGGGGCCGGAGCAGCCCCAGCGCGGAAGCAAGGTCGTCTTGCCGACACCGTTGTGGCCCATGACAGCAGCGACCCCCTCCGGGGGTACTTCGACGGTCACACCGTGCACCACTGTGGTGCGCCGTAACCGACATGAACATCAATCAACTCCAACATCAGATCTCCTCGGTGACGGCACAGGTAACGGCCCTGCCGAGGTAGACCTCCCGGACCTTCGGGTCCGCCTGCACCTGGGCCACGGTGCCCTCGCTGAGCACCCGTCCGGCATGCAGCACGGTGACCGAGGTGGCAAATGACCGCATGAATTCCATATCGTGTTCGACCACCACAACGGTGCGCTTGGTGCCGACCCGGCGCAGCAACTCACCGGTCTGGGTCCGCTCCTCAGAACTCATCCCAGCCATCGGCTCGTCAAGCAGCAGCACCCGAGCGTTCTGCACCAGCAGCATGCCGATCTCCAGCCATTTTTTCTGCCCATGGGCCAGGGCAGCTGCTTGGCTGTGCCGCACCTGGCTTAGGTTGACGGCCTCCAAGGTCTCCTCGACCTCCGGCGGCGTCGACGAGCGGCGACGCAGTAGCGACAGTGGGCGGCGGCCGGCGCCAGCGGCGATGTCGAGGTTCTGCAGCACGGTGAGTTTCTCGAACACGCGGCGGTCTGGAAGGTGCGTCTGATGCCGAGGCGAGCAATGTTGTGCACCTTCTTCCCAATCAGTTCTGTCTTGCCGAACTTGACCGAACCGGAGGTTGGCACGAGCCCGGTGATCGCGTCCACTAGCGTGGTCTTCCCTGCCCCATTAGGACCGATCAAAAACCGCAGGTCGCCTTGCAGCACGGTCATGGAAACCTCGTCAACAGCGGCAAACCCATCGAATACGACTCGCACGTCGGATAACTCGAGGTAGTCGACGTCCCTGCTGATCGGCCTGACTCCGCACTGATCCCGGAAAGGTCCGGATCCGGCGACGGCCTGCCCGTAGCGAGGGGCCGAACGGGCAATGGCGAGTCATCCGTCCGTGCCTCAGTCCGCCGTCTACGCGGATATGGTGGTTTTCACCGTTGACCGTGACAGTCCCCTCCGGGGCTTCATAGCTCACGCCATCTGCCGCCTTGTTGACGTCGTCAGTCGTGAAGGATTGCGCCTTCTCCGCCATCGATTTCCACAAGAACAGCGATGTGTAGGCCGCCTCCATCGGATCGGAGGTCACCCGACTCTGGCCGTACTTGGCCTTCAACGCCTGTACAAAAGCGCTGTTCGTCGGTGAGTCGATAGTCTGGTAATAGGTTCCACGCGTTCACCTGACCGACCACGTTGTCCACGCCGATGCCACCGACCTCCTCTTCGGCGATCGACACTGACATAACCGGCATCGCGGCGGGAGTCAGGCCAGCGTTGCGGTACTCCTTGAAGAACGCCACATTCGAGTCACCGTTGAGGGTGTTGAACACCGCGCCGGCCCCTGCAGCCTTTACTTTGTTGACGATCGTCCCGAATTCGGTGTGCCCCAGCGGCGCGTACTCCTCGCTGATCACCTCGATACCGTTGGCCTTGGCGTACGCGATGATCTCCTTATTCGCGGTGCGCGGGAAGACATAGTCAGATCCCACCAGGAACAGGGAGGTGACACCCTGCTGCTTAAGGTAGTCCAGCGCAGGAATGATCTGCTGATTGGTGGTCGCGCCAGTGTAGAAGATATTCAGCGACGCCTCGAGTCCCTCGTACTGCACCCGGTAGAACAGCAGTGAGTTAGCGCGAGGCAGCGACGGTGCCTGCGGTGCACGTTAAGAACGGCCCTTTACAGCAAGATTTCAGGGAGGTCGAGGCTGTTATAAATCACCTTTGGGGTGGTTGACTCTCCCCTACTTATCGTCAGTAGATGGCAACGCTGCTATTTTTTGCCCCGTAGTCACACAGGTGGGTGTAATACCACCAGCCACGCTGCCCCAAGCATTGCCGGGCCGTGAGGAACGTCGTGGTAACCGAGCATCCGTGCGGGTCCGGCGATGACCACGGTCAACGCGCTGGCAGCCAAGACCGCCAGCAACAGCCCAGGCCAGGATGACGCCGCCGTGAGCGCGCCCAAGCTTCCTGCCAGCTTCACGTCACCACCACCCAAGGCGCCCGGGGCTATCAACCGCACGGCCGCATACCCACCCGCCCATAGCATGGCACCCGCAACGCCCCGACCCATCAGATCGGCATTCCCGGCACCCACCGCCGCAACGGCCAGCAGCACGGCGACCACCGGGTACGCAGGCAAGCTCAGGGCATCAGGTAACCGCCTGACGGCAACGTCGGCGGCCCCCAGCAGCACGCCGGACCAGGCCAGCACCAGCGGGACCGGCCACCACCACACCGGCAAACTCCCAGCCCGGGCGGCGACCACAGCCCACAAGACAGCCACCAGCACGCCGCACGCCAGCACCGGCACTCGAACACCCCGCGGGACCCGGCGCAGCAACACCGCTCCTCCAGCACCGGCAACGGCTCCGGTCACGACCACCCACACGCTGCTCACACCCGCCAGCCTGGCCGGGCTACCCACTGCAAACCGCAGGTGCAGACTCAAGCTGTGGATAGCAGCGCGGATGGGGACAGACTGGCGGGCCTCAGAACACGCCGCGGACGACCGCGTCGCGGACCGCCGCTGCGTGTTCCTCGATCGTCACCGAGAAGCAAGAAGTGCCGTCTTGCTGGCACTTCACGAAGTACCGCCACGCCCCGGGTTCCGGGTCCAGCGCGGCCGCGATGGCGGCCGCGCTCGGAGAACCGATCGGCGACGCCGGCAACCCGACGTTGAGATAGGTGTTGTACGGGCCCGGCCAGGCCCGGTCGGCATCGGATGTGCGCACCTGCTGCAGTTCCAGCGGGTAATTGATGGTGGAGTCCATCTGCAGTGGCATCCCGGCGGCAAGCCGGTTGTAGATCACCCGCGAGACGCGGCGGAAGTCCGGGGTGATGGCCTCCCGCTCGATCACCGAGGCGATCACCAGCACCTCATATGCGCTGTAACTGGCGCTGGCGGCTGACGCAGGAAAACCTGCCGCCAGCAGTCGCCCCACCGAGGTCGTGGTGACCTGGCGCAACAGTTCCACCGCCGAACTGCCGGGGCGCACGTCGTAGTTACCGGGGACCAGCAAACCCTCCAGGCGCCGACCTGGCTCGACTCGCGACATCGGATCCGCGGCCCAGGACGGCACAGCGAGCTGGGCGAGGTCGGCCTGCCCCATGGCAGTGCGGAGTTCTTCGACGCTCACGCACGTGCTCGTCCCGCCGTTCACCGCGCAGCTGGCCCGGGAGATATCGCTGAGCAGTCCAGGCACCGTCCTACCATCCGGCAGGTCGACATCGTCGAGTTGTTCGCCACCGCGGATCTCCAGATGCCCAACCCGAGCCGCCGGTTCCTGCAACCTCGCCACTGCGGCGGAACCAGACATCTGCTCGCGCAGCTGGTAGTAGCCGGGCTGGACCGCTCGGATTCGGGGATCGGCTTCCGCGGCCAGGGTGAAAGCCCGAACGCTGGCGACCACGTTGCGTCGGACCAGGGCAGCCCCGATCGCGCTGAGGCTCTGGCCGTTCTCCACCTGCACGACGGCCGCCGCACCGCCGGCGCCCGCGAAGTCGGGTGTCTTGCGCAACGCTTCTAGCTGGCGTATCCCGAAGAAGACCCCCCCGGCTGCCAGCATCAGCACGAGCAGTACCGTTCCGAGCACGATACGGCGCCGACGCCGCTCCAGGGCTTGGCGTCGCTGCCGCCGCCCCCCGCTGCGCCTCGGCGCGCGGGGCGGCTCTATGTCGTCAACGGTATCCCTGAACAGGCCCAGGTCGTCGGTCACCTTGCCGCCTCCGCGGGACCACGTGCGTTGGCGGTCACCTTGCCGCTTCCGCGGGACCACGTGCGTTGGCGATCACAATGCCGCCTCCGCCGTGCACCAGGGACGGACACGCCGTGCATTAGAGGCGGACACGCCGGGGGGTGCGGGGTCATGGGCCACTGTCCGCTACTCCGCCAGGCCGGCGCTGTTCTAGCCAGCCCTGCAGGATCTCCAC